>CAZNXL010000067.1:0-8815 GCA_964577075.1 uncultured Dorea sp.
ACGAGATTCAGAAGATGAAAGAAGCATATTACTATTTCATCCACTTCGAGGCTGATGCAGAGACTCCAGGCGAAATCGAGCAGAGAATTCGCATTATGGACAATGTGATCAGATATTTATGCGTTAGACAGGAAGCATAAGCGGGAAGTAGAGGTAGCATATGAATAAAGTAATTTTGATGGGGCGCTTAACAAGAGATCCTGAAGTGAGGTACTCACAAGGTGAGAACTCAACAGCAATTGCAAGATATACATTAGCCGTTGACCGCAGGTTCAGACGTAACAATGACGGTGAGCAGACAGCAGATTTTATCGGCTGTGTCGCTTTCGGGAAAAGCGCTGAATTTGCTGAAAGATATTTCCGTCAGGGACTGAAGATCATTGTAACAGGACATATCCAGACAGGAAGCTATACGAATAAAGACGGGCAGAAGGTATATACGACAGATGTTGTGGTAGAAGATCAGGAGTTTGCAGAGAGTAAGGCAGTAAGCGATGCGAACGCAGGCAGCTTCCGCCAGGCAGCTCCGGCATCGGCGCCGGCTCCGGTATCCGATGCGGGTGACGGCTTCATGAATATTCCCGATGGGATCGATGAAGAATTACCGTTTAACTAGAGCGCTTAGCGAGGTGTTTTCGAGCTTAGCGCGGAGTTAGTTCTGCAAAACTTAGCGGGGTATTTCAAAGCTTAGTCGCGCAGAACTTCCTTAAAACAGATTCAAGGAGGTAAAGCAAGATGGCTTACGATAAAGCAAATCGTTCCGAAGGCGGCTTCAAGAGAAGAGCCGGCGGACGAAGAAGAAAAAAAGTATGTGTGTTCTGTGGTAAAGAGAACAACGAGATCGATTACAAGGATGTAGCAAAATTAAGAAAGTACATTTCTGAGAGAGGGAAAATCCTTCCCAGAAGGATTACGGGTAACTGCGCTAAGCATCAGAGAGCTCTTACGGTTGCGATCAAGAGAGCTCGTCATATCGCACTGATGCCGTATGTACAGGACTAATTGTTTATAGTGGAAGAAAGTAGTGCCAAAGTTATAAGTTATGCTTTGGCACTCTTTTTTTTACTATGCATATAATAAAACAGATAGCAGTGCAAGGAGAGGAAGAATATGGATCAGAAAATGCCTTTTTATATGGTATATCAGACTCCGGTCTTTGACATGGATGACCGGATGATCCGCAGGGACTATGACTACATGAAGAGCGCATATCCGGATACAGCGAAGCGCCTGCTTCCGTTTATAGAAGAGGAGTGCGACCGGCTGGAATATGACGGAAGTGTGATATATGATGAATATCCGGACAAATTACAGCTCCGCCTGATGTGCAGGAGAATTTATGATAAAGCAAAGGAAAAGGAAGAAAATCCTGGTAAATGGCTGATGGATATGATACAGATCATGGCGTTTCAGGAGCTGTGCCAAAGGCGCTGTGAATACAGGAAATATAAGAAGAAATTCTATTAATATCAACAGGAGAAAAGGCAGAAAAAGCGAGGGCTGTGCGGAAAATGCCGAAGGAATGCGTACAGCCCGTATTTTTTTTGTAGACGAATGAGAAAAGATATGATAAAATGTCCCGGGAACCAGAGATAAAGGAGGAGCGGACATGAAGAATATTATATTTATCGGAATGCCTGCTGCTGGAAAGAGTACGGTAGGAGTCGTGGTCGCCAAACGGCTGGGATATAGTTTTATTGATACAGATCTGTTGATACAAAAGAAGGAGGCCAGACTTCTTCGGGAGATCATTGCCGAAGAAGGATTAGATGGCTTTTTGGAGATTGAAGACCGCATCAATGCGGAAGTAGAAGCAGAGGATTCAGTGATTTCTCCGGGCGGTAGCGTTGTGTACTGTAAGAATGCGATGGCACATTATAAAGAGATCGGAATTGTCGTATATCTGAAGGCGTCTTTTGAGACAATAAGTAAGAGACTGGGCAATGCCGAAAAAAGGGGAGTGGTCCTGAGAGACAACCAGACTCTTAGAGATCTGTATGATGAGCGTACTGTGCTTTTTGAAAAATACGCAGATCTTACAATCTGCGAAGATGATATTGATTTGGAAGAGACGATAGAGCTTGTAATAGATACATTAGAAAAAAGTCAAAATATTACAGATTAGTTACATAATTGTAAAAATGATTTTACAATCATTGGATTTGTGATATAATAGCTGAAAGTGAGAATAATAATTTATATATCGAAAGATATAGATAAGACAGAAAAACAGATAAGACAGATACAGTAATATAGATCATATGACTTTAAAACAGAGTTATTATCGAGGTGCATATATGGAGCAGTATATTATTAAAGGCGGACACCCGCTGGTAGGAGAAGTCGAGATCGGCGGTGCGAAGAATGCGGCGCTTGCGATCCTGGCGGCGGGGATTATGACAGATGACACGGTTCATATTGATAACCTTCCGGATGTGAATGATATCAACGCCCTTTTGGACGCGATCGAAGGGATCGGAGCGAATGTTCATCGCATAGACCGCCATACAGTTACGATCAGTGGTAGAGGGATCAGAGACTTTAGCATAGAGTATGATTATATCAAGAAGATTCGTGCGTCTTATTATCTCCTTGGCGCGATGCTCGGAAAGTATAAGCGTGCGGAAGTGGCTCTTCCGGGAGGATGTAATATCGGAAGCAGACCGATCGATCAGCATCTGAAAGGGTTCCGTGCTCTTGGCGCGGATGTTGATATTGAGCATGGTAAGATCATAGCAGAAGCGGAGCGCCTTACAGGAAAGCACATTTACTTTGATGTCGTCAGTGTTGGCGCTACGATCAATGTTATGATGGCTGCCGCTATGGCAGAGGGATTAACGATCATGGAGAACGTGGCAAAAGAGCCTCATGTCGTTGATGTTGCCAATTTCTTAAATAGTATGGGCGCGAATATCAGAGGCGCGGGTACCGACGTGATCAAGATCCGCGGTGTACACAGGCTCCATGGCACGGAATATTCCGTGATCCCGGATCAGATCGAAGCAGGTACCTTTATGTTTGCCGCCGCCGCTACACGGGGAGATGTTACGGTTCTGAATGTAATTCCGAAGCATCTGGAAGCTACCATTGCGAAGCTCCTTGAGATGGGATGCGAGGTAGAAGAATTTGACGATGCAGTGCGGGTTGTGTCGAAGGGCGATCTTAAGAGTACACATGTAAAAACTTTACCTTATCCGGGATTTCCGACAGACATGCAGCCTCAGATCGGCGTGACGTTAGCTCTGTGCAGAGGGACAAGTGTGATCACGGAAAGTATTTTCGAGAATCGTTTCAAATATCTGGATGAGCTTACAAGGATGGGAGCCAATGTAAAGATTGATGGGAATTCTGCGACGATCGAAGGTGTGAAGGAATTCTCGGGAGCGAGAGTGAGCGCGCCGGATCTCAGGGCGGGAGCTGCACTTTGTATCGCAGGTCTTGCCACAGATGGGATTACCATTGTTGACGACATTGTATATATCCAGAGAGGATATGAGAGATTTGATGAGAAGCTCAGAGGCATCGGCGCTATCATAGAAAAGGTTGAGACTGAGCGGGAGATACAGAAGTTCAAATTAAAAGTAAGTTAGAAAAGAATTTCGGAAAATCCCTGTATTATCAGGAAATCATTACATTATCCTTGACAGTTACCGGGAAATCGGGTAAAGTCTTATATGTAAACAATTTAATCATGCAAACTTTCTCTTATTCAGAGCAGTGGAGATACAAAGGATCTGTGAAGCTGCGGCAACCCCTGGTGTCGGGAAGGTGCCAACCTGAGCGAGTAATCGAACAATAAGAGGATTGGTTTATGAGAATATAAAACAGTCCGCTTCAGGCGGGCTGCTTTTTTCTTAAGAAAGGAGAATTGTGATGGAGAAACGTTTATTTACTTCGGAATCAGTAACAGAAGGTCATCCGGACAAGATGTGCGACCAGATATCCGATGCGATCCTGGATGCGCTTATGGAGCAGGATCCCATGAGCCGTGTGGCGTGTGAGACATGTACGACAACAGGGCTTGTGCTTGTGATGGGAGAGATTACAACCAATGCCTATGTGGATATTCAGAAAATTGTGCGAGATACAGTGTCGGAGATTGGCTATACCCGCGGGAAATACGGATTTGACGCGGAGACCTGCGGTGTGATCACCGCGATCGACGAGCAGTCCGGCGACATTGCCATGGGCGTGGATAAGGCGCTGGAGGCTAAGGAAAATAAGATGTCGGAGGAAGAGATCGCAGCCATCGGAGCAGGGGATCAGGGAATGATGTTCGGCTACGCAACGAACGAGACGCCGGAGCTTATGCCCTATCCGATCTCCCTGGCGCACAAGCTGGCAAGAAGACTTGCAGAAGTGAGAAAGGACGGGACGCTTCAGTATTTAAGACCGGACGGGAAGACGCAGGTGACTGTTGAGTATGACGAAGAAGGAATCCCGAAGCGTCTTGACGCTGTCGTATTATCTACGCAGCACGACCCGGATGTGACGCAGGAGCAGATTCACGCGGATATTAAGAAATATGTGTTTGATGCTATCATTCCGGAGGGAATGACAGATGATGAGACGAAGTTTTTTATCAACCCGACAGGACGGTTTGTGATCGGAGGACCTCACGGGGACAGCGGGCTTACAGGACGTAAGATCATCGTAGATACTTACGGCGGAATGGCTCGCCACGGCGGCGGATCATTTTCGGGGAAGGACTGTACAAAAGTGGACCGCTCTGCATCCTATGCGGCCCGCTATGTGGCGAAGAATATCGTGGCGGCAGGACTTGCGGACAGGTGCGAGATCCAGCTCTCCTATGCGATCGGAGTTGCCAATCCGACCTCTGTTATGGCAGATACCTTTGGAACAGGGAAGATCTCCGATGAGAAGTTAGTCGAGGTGATCCGGGAGAACTTTGATTTAAGACCGGCAGGGATCATTAAGATGCTTGACCTTCGCAGACCGATTTACAAGAAGACGGCAAGCTACGGACACTTCGGACGCACAGATATCGATCTTCCGTGGGAGAAGACAGACAGGGCAGAGATACTGAAAGGCTATTTATAAAATTTTAATAAATGTTTATGGGTGCTTTCGTGTGAAGCGCCTTTTTTCATGCTATACTTTTACATGTGAAATATCTTAGACGTTTTTGGAGGATATGGATTGTATGAAATTGAGAAATCGCTTAGTGATTGCGTTTTTAACGATTACGATCATACCGATCGTCCTTTCGGTAACGATGGTCTGTGTGTTTGCTAAACTGCAGATTGGTTCTATCGAAAAGACTTACGGCATCAGCGGGACTACGATAGAATCACTTTCCAATTCTACGGAGGTGTTTGCAAGGCTCACTGAGAAACCTTATCAGGAACTGGTACAGATGGTGAGAGAAGAACCAGAGCGGATGGAGGACGCAACTTATCTGAAAAAATTCAATAAAGGACTCCAGAGCAAGAAAGCATATCTCCTGGTGAGAAAGGATAACACGATTATCTTCATCGGTGCGGATTCAGACGAATCCGAGCGTGTGATCGGGCAGCTTCCGGACTATGGAGATTCAGATACAACATCGGAAAACGGAATTTATCTGGGCGGTGACATCCAGTCTCTGATCAAGCAGATCGATTTCCAGTATCCGGGCGGGGAGCTGGGAAGCGCGTTCATCGTTACGGACGTCAGCAATGCAATCCCGGAGGTGGAAGAGTTTATCGTAGATATGCTCTGCGGGGTGATCATTGTGCTGATCTTAAGCGCGTCTTTATTAGTTTTATGGATATACAGAAGCGTGATGGGACCGCTTAAGAAGATGCAGACGGCCACACAGAAGATCAAGGAAGGGGATCTTGATTTTGAACTTCAGCCGGAGGCGGATGATGAACTGGGGCGGCTCTGTACGGATCTTGAGGACATGAGGAAGCGTCTGAAAGACAATGCGGAGGAAAAGATCGTATTTGACAAAGAGAACAAAGAGCTGATCAGTAATATTTCCCACGACCTTAAGACGCCTGTGACGGCGATCAAGGGCTACGCGGAGGGGATCATGGACGGCGTTGCGGACACACCGGAAAAGATGGACAAATATATCCGTACAATCTATAATAAGGCTAATGAGATGGATACGCTGATCAATGAGCTGACATTTTATTCCAAAATTGACACGAACAGGATCCCTTATAATTTTGATATTATATCTGTAAATGAATACTTTAATGACTGTGCCGAGGATCTGTCTCTGGAGCTGGAGGCTAAGAATGTTGAGTTTGGTTTTTTTAATTACGTGGACAAGGAGATACGCATTATTGCAGATGCGGAGCAGATCAAGAGGGTGGTTCATAATATCGTGAATAATTCTGTCAAATACATGGATAAGCCGAAGGCGAAGATCAATCTGCGGGTGAAAGACGTAGGGGACTTTATACAGGTAGAGCTTGAAGATAACGGAAAAGGGATCGCCGCAAAAGATCTTCCCAACATTTTTGATCGTTTTTACCGGACGGACGCATCGAGGAATTCGTCCAAAGGAGGAAGCGGCATAGGACTTTCTATTGTAAAGAAGATCATAGAGGAGCATGGCGGAAAGATATGGGCGACCAGCAGGGAACATACCGGGACGACCATGTACTTTGTGCTTAGAAAATATCAGGAGGTACCGATAAATGAGTAAGATATTGATTGTAGAAGATGAAGAAGCGATTGCTGAGCTTGAGAAGGATTATCTGGAGCTCAGCGGATTCCAGGTAGAGGTTGCCAATGATGGTCAGACAGGGCTCTTGAAAGCGTTAAAAGGGAATTATGATCTGTTCATCCTGGACCTTATGCTGCCGGGCGTGGATGGATTTGAGATATGCAAGCAGATCCGCGGGGAAAAGAATACACCGATCATTATGGTATCCGCCAAGAAGGATGATATTGATAAGATCCGCGGCCTCGGTCTCGGCGCTGATGACTATATGACAAAGCCGTTCAGCCCCAGCGAGCTTGTGGCGAGGGTGAAGGCGCATCTGGCGCGCTATGACCGCTTGACGGGAAGTGTCATACAGAAGAATAAGGTGATCGAGATAAGAGGACTTAAGATTGACACGACGGCGAGAAGAGTATGGGTAAATGGGGAGGAGAGGACATTTACGACAAAGGAATTCGACCTGCTCACGTTTCTTGCCGGACATCCCAATCACGTGTACACGAAGGAAGAGCTGTTCAGGGAAATCTGGGACATGGAATCTATTGGAGACATTGCTACGGTGACGGTGCATATTAAAAAGATCCGCGAGAAAGTTGAAATTGATACATCTAACCCGCAGTATATCGAGACCATCTGGGGAGTGGGATACCGGTTTAAAGTATAGAGCAGGGAGAAAACTATGATTACAAGTACATCAAATGCAAAGGTAAAGCGTCTGGTGAATCTTAATAAGAAGAGAAAGCTCCGGGATGCGGAGAAAGTTTTTCCCGTAGAGGGAGTCCGGATGTTCCGGGAGGTTCCAAAGGAAAGACTGCTGGAGATCTATGTGACAGAAAACTTTTTTCATAAAGAGGAAAAGCTGGTAAGGGAAAAAGCAAAAGAAGCATGCGCCGCGGTAGAGATATGCGCAGACCATGTATTTGAATATGTCTCGGATACGAAGACGCCCCAGGGGATCTTGTGCATCGTGCGTCAGATGGAGTATCGGTCGGAAGATCTTGTCAGCGGGAAGGCGCCTCTCCTTCTGGTACTTGATAATATTCAGGATCCGGGGAATCTGGGGACGATCGTAAGGACGGCGGAAGGCGCCGGGGTGACGGGAATCATTATGAGCCGGGATACGGTGGATATCTATAATCCCAAGACGATCCGCTCAACCATGGGTTCTGTATACCGGATGCCTTTTGTATATGAGGAGGATCTGCCGGAGGTACTGAAGAGAATGAATCAGCTGGGGATCCATACATTTGCCGCCCATCTGGAGGGGGCATGTTCTTATGATGCGGCGGATTATCGGAAGGGATGTGCATTTTTGATCGGAAATGAAGGAAATGGCCTCAGAGGCAGCGTGGTCCGGTGTGCCGGACAGTATGTTAAGATTCCGATGTGCGGACAGGTGGAATCACTGAATGCGGCAATTGCTGCCTCGATACTCATGTTCGAGGCGGCGAGGCAGAGACGAAGCGATGAAAATGGCGGTGTATAATGAAAAATGAAATCTTGCGTTTATTAAAGGAATGTGACGCTTACATTTCCGGGCAGCAGCTCTGCGATCATTTCCATGTGTCGAGAACCGCGGTGTGGAAGGTGATGGAGCAGCTGAAGAAAGAAGGATATGAGATCGAAGCGGTGAGAAACCGTGGATATCGCCTGAAAAGCAGTCCTGACGTTATGTCCGAGGCGGAGCTTAAAAGTCTGATAAAGACAGACTGGGCAGGTGTACAGATCGTGTATTATGAAGAGACAGATTCTACCAACAACCGGGCGAAAGACGCGGGAGAGAAAGGCGGACGGCACGGGACTCTGTTCGTGGCGGATGAGCAGAATGCGGGAAAGGGTAGAAGAGGGCGCAGATGGGTATCGCCGTCAGGTACGAGTATCTATATGTCGCTTCTTCTGCGTCCGGAGATCAGTCCCAACAGCGCTTCGATGCTGACCCTTGTCATGGGGCTCAGTGCGGCGGAGGGAATTCGCAGGGTGACCGGGATGGATGTCGGAATCAAGTGGCCCAATGATATTGTCGTGAATAAAAAGAAGATCTGCGGGATATTGACGGAGATGGCTGCGGAGATGGAGTATATCAGTTATGTGGTCATCGGCGTTGGGATTAATGTGAACCCGCGGGAATTTCCATCA
>CAZNXL010000068.1:0-8774 GCA_964577075.1 uncultured Dorea sp.
TGCCGCAGTGATCCTTCCGCTCTTTTTCAGATATTCTAACGTATCAACACATATATAGATACTGGCATCCAATGCCTCTTTTTCCAGAATATCTTTGATCTCTTTTCCGGATTTTCCCTGTTCCGCCAGATATTTTGCATCCAGCACTGCCTGCATCTGTGTCGCAGAAATGCGGTAATTATTAACTACATATACTTTTCCCTCATATTCCTCTGCAAACGCCAAAGCGCTCTGGCAGGAACCGCTGAGGCTTGCCGACATGGGGATATACACGATCTCATCATAAGTTTCAAGCAGTTCATCCCATATTTTTAAAACAGACTCCGGGGAAGGCTGAGAAGATGTGATCTCCGAGCCCTCTTTCTGTTTCTCATAGAAGGTATCCTCCGTCAGGTCCACATTTTCATAATAAGTCACTTCGTCTATAATAATCGGCATCGGAACAATACTGATCCCTAACTGTTTTCCTCGCTCAGGCATGATCCCGCAATTACTGTCCGCCACAACTGCTACCCTTGACATCACACAAACCTCACATTTCCAATTCTCTTTTATCTTTACACGTGTTATAATTATAGCAAAATAAAGCATGATTACAATTTACAATATCAGCGCTTTGTAAGATAATTGTACATAAAGGAGAATTTGTATAAATTATGGAAGACAGAAGGATTAGAAAGACGAAAAAAAATTTAAAAAACACTTTCATAGAAATGCTGGAAGATATGCCCTTTGAAAAAATTACTGTTACAGACATCTGCAAACGCTCCGATATAAGCCGGATAACCTTTTACACCCATTACAGCGACAAATACGCTCTTGTGGATGACATTTTTAAAGATATGGTAAATATAGGAACCGAAAAATACCATGCCAGACAAGGGAAAAACAACCCTGAATATAACGCTGTAAAAAGCTATAATAATATTCTTCTCAGTATTCTGGATCTCTTTTATGCGCATCCTGAATTTTTTAAATATACTTCACCGGAGGCCAACCCTTATCTGGCATTCACTTTTTACAACACTGTGCTGAAAGCAATCGAACTGCATACCATTAAAGAAAGTAAGATGCATAATCTAAAATACACTCCGAAACAGATCACCGGATTTTTATGCTACGGTCTGGGCGGATTTATCAGCCAGAGTCACGAAGAAAATATCCCGACTAACGAAATCCGCCGCCAGGCAAGCCGCCTTCTTACCGCAATGTTAAGCAGTGATTTTTTAGTAGAATGAATTACTTTCTCGCATCCAACTCATAATAATCTACATGATGTCCTACATACTTATAAGCAGGCCGAATGATCTTTCCTTTATTTACAAGCTCTTCCAGCCTGTGTGCGCTCCAGCCTGAGATTCGCGAGATCGCAAAAACAGGTGTAAAAAGCTCTGTCGGGATTCCCAGCATGGAATAGACCAGTCCGCTGTAAAAATCCACATTTGCGCAGATCGGTTTGAACAATCGTCTTCTCTCCATCAGAAGCCTGGAAGAAATATTCTCTACCGTATGATAGAGTTCAAATTCCTCCTCCATTCCCTTTGCCACGGAAAGCCTCTTCGCGTAATTTTTAAGTATCACTTCCCTTGGGTCTGACAGGGTATAAACGGCATGCCCTATACCATAGATGAGTCCTGCATGATCAAATGCTTCTTTATCCAGCACCTTCACCAGATAATCCTTAATCGCCTCTCTGTCTGTGTGATCCGGGCAATGTGCCTTCAGATCATCAAACATCTGCATAACCTTCAAGTTCGCGCCACCGTGACGAGGGCCTTTTAAGGAAGACATAGACGCCGCCACCGCGGAATATGTATCCGTACCGGAGCTTGTTACTACATGGTTGGTAAATGTACTGTTATTACCGCCGCCATGGTCTGCGTGAAGTACAAGCGCCACATCTAATACTTTCGCTTCTAATTCTGTATATTTCCCGTCCTTGCGAAGCATGTATAAGATATTCTCCGCTGTGGAAAACTCCGGCTTCGGCGGGCGGACCATCAACGTCTTATCAAAGTGAAACATCCTGTAAGCATAATAGGAATATACGCTCATCATCGGCATCTTCGCGATCAATTGGAGAGACTGCCTTAACACATTCGATATATCCGTATCATCCGGCGCCGCATCATAAGAATATAACAAAACGATGCACTTTTGCAGAGCATTCATAATATTCGCCGGAGGCGCCTTCATGATAACATCCCGGACGAACTGTCCGGAAAGCTCCCTGAGTCCACCAAGGATCTGAATGAAATTCTCAAATTCATCTTTCTTTGGAAGTCTCCCGAACAAAAGCAGATACGTCGTCTCTTCAAATAAAAAACGGTCTCTGTTTCTGCCCTCTACAATATCTCGTACATTGATTCCCTGGTAATAAAGTTCTCCGTCTATCGGATAGACTTCTCCGTCCTCCTGCTTCATCGCTACAACGTCCGATATCTCAGTAAGTCCTGTAAGAACACCTTTCCCATTAGAATCACGCAGTCCTCTTTTTACATCATATTCTAAGTATAGATTCTGATCGATAGAACCTGAACGCATACAGTTCTCAACTAATTCGTCAAACTTAATATCCAGCTCCTCGCCAAGCTCCATCATCGAGCGCCTGCTATCCACATTCACCATTCCTTCCAAAATGTAACCAAAAAACATCAATTACGGTTCTTCTTCGTAATCGATGCTTCAGCCCTGCGGCTGACTAAATTACGTATAATGATACACTACAATCTGTCTCCATGCAAGAACTATCTTTTCATCTATTCCCATACGGATACAACGTTATGACCCGATTCCTGCTGCCCTTGTGACCTTATCAAACAGGAAATGATTAAACACCGCCATAACACGCCCTACACCTATCACTGCCATAATTGTTCCCAGGCCGATCCCGATCACATGTCCTTCAAATAATATTCCGATCCCCAGAGTAAGGCAGATATTAAAAACATCAAAACAGTTTTTGACAAATCCGACATTCCTTCCCGAGAAATCCGACAGCGCCTGTACAATACCATCTCCCGGATTGGGGATCAGGCGCATATCAAGTGACCACACCGCGCCTGCTCCCGTACAGATGATCGCAAAGATCAAAAAACAGATTCTTCCTGCAAGGCTGCCGGCAAACGTTCCCTTATAATCAACCGCCAGTTCCGGAAGTACCACCGAAAACAGATTCATGAATCTCGTGAATACAAGGCACAACGGAATCTGTAATACATCCATAACCACCGCTTTTTTCAAGTCTTTTACACAGTATTTCCCCGCTGCCTCACTTCGCTTTGACATAATAATATGCAGAATAATCTCAACAACGACAAAGACGCCATACCAGACAAATGTAGCGTCCCCAAAATTCATCTTTATAATGGTCGATGCACTGAACGACACGGAAATGATAGGCGATACTCCCAAACCGGTCTTTGTATTAAGTACAATTCCAAATGCCAGAATCAATAAAGCGATAATATAAAACATTCCGCGGTAAAACTTACTTCTCCCCACTTTCGTATCCTTCTTTCTTATCCTTTTATCTCCACAGACTCGTATATTATATCACACTTTGGCTGAAATCTATACTTTTATTTTTACATAGTAACGCTTTAGCGCGTCACATTATATTCATCTGCTTTTTACGGATCCCCACAACGCCAAAAGCTCCCGGACCTCCATGCGTAGTGATTACACCGCCGGTTCTTACCCACGTAATCTTCTTTGCGCCGCACTGCTTTGCTGCAGCTTCTGAAAGTTCTTTTACCTCTCCAGACAGTCCCGGTGAACAGATCAGCCAGATTTCCTCTAAGTCGAGCTGCTGCTCCTTCATATAATCAGCTGTCAGCTGAGGAACGATCTTTTTCATGCTTCCGCGATATTTTTTCGTTGCCTGCAGATATCCGTCAAGAATCTCGATCTGTGGATGAAGCTTTAAAAGGGAGCCGCACAGAGCCGCCGCATTGCTGACTCTTCCGCCCGCTCTTAAAAATTCCAAAGTATCCGGTACAAAACACATGTGTACAGACTCAGATACCTCTTCTGCTTTCTCTGCTGCCTCTTCCACTGTCCATTCCGGGTGTTCCCTTATAAGGTTAGCCATAGTGATCACTACCACGTACTGCCCTGCAGAAACCTGCTTTGTATCAACGCTTGTAATATAATCTCTTCCTTCCGCCGCAATTCGGGCGCTCTGATAAGAACAGGTTGTTACAGCCGAATATGCCAGATATAAAATCTTGCCGTCCGGATTCTCCTCATGTATCCGGTCAAAGATCTTCTCAAAATCCTCCGGTACGCTTCCACTTGTCTTCGGGAGCCTGCCTGTCCGCTCATAATAGGTACAGACCTCTTCCGCCGGAAACGAAGCGTCATCCTTTGTAACCTCACCGAAGGATACATGCATCGGTACAATATATATTCCATATTGTTTTGCCACCTCATTGGTAATATCAGAACCCGTTTCTGCAAGTAATACTATTTTTCCCATGTCTTTCCCCTTTACTTTTTATGTGTTTTGCATGTCATGTAGTTTTTATTACTACTTGTTATTGTATCTTATCTATTCTTGTGATACAATTTACAAATAAGCAAAATATGTAAACTTTTAGGAGACTGAATTTGAAACGCGATAATTCTTTAATGAAGCATATTCTTGGAAAAAATTATACAAAAAGGAACCGATTCACCAGACAGTGTATCGGTGAATCGGTAATTGCTCTTATGAAGGATAAAGATTTCAGTGAAATTACGATCTCAGATATTGCAAAAAAAGCCGGCGTATCCAGAATGACCTTTTACCACTACTTTAACACAAAAACAGATGTTCTTAACAATTATCTGCATGAGATTATTGACAGCTACATCGAAGAATGCAGTCGTTCCATCGGAATTGACACATTTTACGATGCTGTTCACGTCCGCCATGTATTCCTCTTCTTTGACCAGTATGCAGAATTCTTTCTCACACTTGCCAAAGCCAATCTGCATGGCATGATGATCAATGCGATCAACAATTATACTGAAAAGCTGATCGCCCCCGTGTATCCCCGTTCTGCCTATGAACTATATTACTACGGCGGCGCTCTTCTCAATGTCTTTCTGAATTGGGAGATGAACGGCAAACAGGAACCTGTCGACGAGATCGTACAGGTAGTCTGCCGCTGCTGCAACATAAAAGTCCAGACCGTCTTATGACCTTCAATCATTCCCGCATCTTACTTCAGCCGTCAAAAGACCTTCTTTTTGCGGCTTTGCTACTCTCCGGTCTTACTTAAAATGAATATGGTAGATAATATCAATACAAACCCGACCAGATCGATCCACATAAATGCTGTGTGCAGGCACACAGCCGAAAGTACCGTCGCCGTCACCGGTTCGATACAAGAAAAAAGACTTGCTTTCGCCGGTCCTATTCGTTTAATCGAATTAGCATAAAAAAGATATGCTGCGACGGAACCTCCGATAATAATAAAAAATAAAGATATCACCACTGCCAGATCCCAGTGCACCTCATATGTCCACGGTCTGAATACGCAGGATAACACGATTCCTCCGAACAAGAGCGCCCATCCCACTACGACCGTAGAAGCATGTCTTTCATATAAAGACTCCGGAATCACTGTATTTAAAAACATAAAAAAAGCACAACCTATTCCCCAGATAAGAGCCTCGGGCGTCATGACAAGGGAATGGATATTCCCATGCGTAGAGATCAAAAAAATCCCACTGACTGCTAAAATAATTGAAAGTGTCTCTAATCTTTTCGGCATTCTCCTACTTCGGATACACACATAGATCATAATAAACAGCGGTGCAAGATATTGGAGCACGGTAGCTGTTCCTGCATTCGAGCGCTGCACTGTTCCAAAAAAAGTAAGCTGGAACATCATCGTCCCGCATACTCCCGCTAAAATCGTCTGTATAAAATCACGACGATTTTTACATAATCCTATGACTTCTTCCCTCTTTGTGCAAAACAAATATGCAAGCAGTAAAATTCCGGCAGATGTCAATCGGATCGGAACAAGCCATGAAGTCTGTACGTTCCTCGTCTCAAACAAAAACTGGCCAAACACTCCGGAGACACCCCAGCAGATTCCCGTCATAAGTCCGCAGAAAGCCCCAAAAACATTCTTGTTTTTAAACATTTTTTATTCCTCTCATTTTTTAGATTTTCAAGCTCTGACATTCTCCGACGCTTATTATAGCATATCCCCCTGTTTGCCTACAACTGAAATATTTCTGCACTAATTACATCCTGAATTATCCTCTGTTCTGCATCTCTACCAGACGCTCGCCGCAGTATTTCTCGCGAAGCTTCGGCTTCTCGATCTTACCTGTGGCATTCCGCGGTACTTCTTCAAAAATATACTTATGCGGACGTTTATATCGCGGCAGCTTCTTACAAAACAGCTCCAAGTCTTCCTGTGTGCAGCAACATCCTTCCTTGATCTCCACTATCGCTGCCGAGATCTCACCCAGTCTCTTATCCGGAAGTCCGATAACAGCAACATCCTTAATTGCTTCATGCGCGCGCATAAAGTCTTCGATCTGTACCGGATAGATATTCTCACCGCCGCTGATGATAACATCCTTTTTGCGGTCTACAAGGAAGATAAATCCATCTTCATCCTCCTGCGCCATATCACCGGTGTAAAGCCAACCGTCCTGTAATACCTCTGCGGTTGCCTTCTCGTCATTGTAATAGCAGGTCATGACACCCGGTCCCTGAAGGATCAGCTCACCCACATCTCCTCTTGCCACGTCCTTGCCATTCTCATCTACGATACGGGTCTTCCAGCCATATCCGGCCTTTCCGATCGCTCCGACCTTGTGGATGTTCTCAATGCCAAGGTGCACTGCCCCCGGTCCGATCGACTCACTAAGACCGTAGTTCGTATCATACTGATGATTCGGAAAATACTCTTTCCAGCGCTTGATCAGACTGGGCGGTACCGGCTGCGCGCCGATATGCATAAGCCTCCACTGCGCAAGATCATAATCCTCAAGCTTCACATCGCCCCTGTCAAGTGCGTCCAAAATATCCTGCGCCCACGGAACTAAGAGCCATACAATTGTGCATTTTTCTTTAGAAACTGCCTCCAGGATCACCTTCGGGTTCGTTCCTTTAAGGAGAATACCTTTACCTCCCGTCAGGAAACTTCCAAACCAGTGCATCTTTGCTCCCGTATGATACAAAGGCGGAATACACAAAAACACATCATCTTTCGTCTGGTGGTGATGACTTTGTTCCACCTTGCACGCATGCATAAGGCTCTCATGATTATGTAAAATTGCTTTGGGAAATCCTGTTGTTCCAGAAGAAAAATAAATCGCCGCATCATCTCCGTCATTCAGTATAATATCCGGCGACTGACAGGAACAGTTCGCAGTCTGCTGTGCATAGCTCTCTGCAAAGGAAGGGCATCCGTCTCCTACAAAGAAGACTAAGCGATTCCTAGAAATCGAATCGATGATCTCCTCCACTCTTCCGATAAACTCCGGTCCAAACACAAGCACATCTGACTCTGACAGATTCAGACAATACTCTATCTCGTCCGATGAATAACGGAAGTTGAGCGGTACTGCCAAAGCGCCCGTCTTCAGCACGCCAAAATAGATCGGAAGCCATTCCAGACAATTCATCAGCAAAACAGCCACCTTATCCCCCTTCTTCACCCCGCGGCTCAACAAGAGATTGGCAAAACGGTTCGCCTTTTCATTAAATACATTCCATGTGATCTCTCTGCGGTAATGAACAAACGGAGTTGGCTCCATCAGCTCATATTCCTTCCATGTAATACGTCTGTCCTCCGGAAGCTGCGGATTAATCTCCACAAGGCAAATATCCTCCCCGTATTTACGACAGTTTTCTTCTAATATTTCTGTAATCGGCATTGTACTTTACTCCTTTAACGCTTTTATCTGCTAAAGTCCATTCTAACATCACACGCATAATAAGTCAATGCTAACTGCTCTTTTGCGGCGCCACAAAGATAAATAATAACGAACTGATCAGCGCACCGGAAAGGATACCTAAAAGTACTGCGAATACATTGATACCTGTGATTCCTCCGGTAAGAACAGGCACATATGGAAGAATTTCAAAAATGCATATTCTCATATCCATCGGGACATACTAAAGGACAAAACTCTTATGGAGGTACATTATGGGAAATAAAGATACCATTGATCTACTGAAAGAATGCGATTCCGGCACAAAGATGGCAGTTGCATCTATAGATGAAGTGCTGGAAAAAGTACGGGATACCAAATTAAAGAAACTTCTGGAGGAATGCAAAGAAGATCACCGGACTCTCGGCGATGAAATCCATACTCTCCTAACGCAGCACGGAAGTGAGTATCAGGAACCCAATCCGATCGCGAAAGGAATGTCATGGATGAAAACGAATGTAAAGCTGGGAATGGATGAAAGTGACGCCACTGTTGCTGACTTAATAACAGACGGATGCGATATGGGTACAAAATCACTGTATAAATACCTGAATCAATATAAACAGGCTGACAACACTTCCAAAGGCTTGTGCAAAAAATTAATATCAATTGAGGAAAAATTGTGTAAGGATCTGCATGGATATTTATAACAGCTGATTTATAATGTCAGGGCTCTTGGCGGATTCACTGGCCTCCGATAATACTATTTAAAAAAATCCGCAAACCATGTTTGCGGATTTCCATATAATAATATGCAATTTCCTATCTCTTGGATAATTTTAAAGCCTTATTTTCCGGCATTCTTGAGACATTTGTTAGTTACCTGT
>CAZNXL010000069.1:0-8729 GCA_964577075.1 uncultured Dorea sp.
GTTTGATGTTTTTAAATTTACCTCTTGACAAAAGTCACTTCATAACGGAGGAATATACGATGGATTACGCAAAAGAGTCATTAAGATTACATGATGAGTGGAAAGGGAAAATAGAAGTAATTGCGACAGTGCCAGTTGAGACAAAGGATGATTTGTCATTGGCATACACGCCGGGAGTTGCACAGCCTTGTCTGGAGATACAAAAGAACGTTGACAGAAGCTATGATCTTACAAGACGTCATAACATGTGTCTCGTTGTTACAGATGGTTCTGCGGTGCTGGGACTCGGCGATATCGGTCCTGAGGCAGGCATGCCGGTTATGGAAGGAAAATGTGTGCTTTTTAAGGCTTTCGGCGATGTAGATGCGTTCCCTCTCTGTATTAAGAGTAAAGATGTGGATGAGATCGTCAATACAATCTATCTGATCTCAGGCTCTTTTGCGGGTGTAAATCTGGAAGATATTTCCGCCCCGAGATGCTTTGAGATTGAGAGAAAGCTGAAAGAAAAATGTGATATTCCGATTTTCCATGACGACCAGCATGGAACGGCGATCATTACGCTGGCTGGACTTACGAATGCGTTGAAGATCGTGGGAAAGCAAAAACAGGAGATCAAAGTGGTTATGAATGGAGCGGGCGCGGCGGCAATCTCGATCGCAAAGCTGCTTCTCAAAGCCGGAGTAAAGGATATTACATTATGTGATCGTAACGGAGCGATCTATGAGGGAAGAGAAAAAGGCATGAATCCGGTCAAAGAAGAGATGGCAAAGATCACAAATCTTCAGAAAAAAGAAGGAACTCTTGCAGACGTGTTAGCAGGGGCAGATGTATTTATCGGAGTTTCTGCACCGGGAGTGTTGACTGCAGATATGGTAAAGACGATGGCAAACGACGCGATTGTATTCGCATGTGCGAATCCGACGCCGGAGATATTTCCGGAGGATGCAAAAGCAGGCGGCGCAAAGGTAGTGGCCACAGGACGCAGCGATTTCCCGAATCAGGTTAACAATGTACTTGCATTCCCGGGAATCTTCAGAGGTGCATTTGATGTTCGGGCAAGAGACATCAATGATGAGATGAAACTTGCAGCAGCGAAAGCACTTGCGGAGTTTATACCAGAGGAGGAACTGTCGGCGGATCACATCATTCCTCCGGCGTTTGCAGAAGGTGTGGGAAAGGCAGTTGCTGCGGCAGTAGCAGAGGCTGCGGTCAGGACGGGAGTAGCCCGCATTTAAGGAAAATGTATTAAAAAAATTAAATAAAAGACTTTCCATAATAAAATTATTGTAGTATACTTGTTATGTTACAGATATTTCTGGAAGGTCGATTCCGACCATTATCCCACGATGACAGGATGAATGAGAAAGGAATATATTATATGATGAGAGAAAGATATGAATCTCTTCCCCTTGCTACATTGAAGGATCTGGCGAAAGCAAGAGGATTAAAAGGGATTTCTGCAATTAAAAAGGCAGAGTTGATTGAGCTTATGCTTAAAGAAGATGAAAAAGACAAAGAAAAAGAGAAAAAAGAAAAGCAGGAGACAGTAAAAGAGATGTCTGCCAATACCGGAGATAAAGAGGTCCACGATATTGACAGATTAGACAGCGGAGTAACTGTAGAGGGTATTCTGGAGGTTATGCCGGACGGATATGGATTTATCAGAAGTGATAATTATCTTCCGGGAGAGAATGACGTGTATGTGTCACCATCTCAGATCCGCAGATTCAACTTAAAAACAGGTGATATACTGGAAGGTAATACACGTATTAAGACGCAGCAGGAGAAGTTCAGCGCTCTGCTATATCTGACCAGGGTTAACCAGACAGATCCGTTAAAGGTTATGCGCAGAAAGAATTTTGAAGATCTGACTCCGATTTTTCCGGATGAGCGTCTGAAGCTAGAGTGCGGACGGACAAGCACGGCTATGCGCATTATGGATCTGATGTCCCCGATCGGTAAGGGACAGCGCGGTATGATCGTATCACCACCGAAGGCAGGTAAGACTACACTTCTCAAACAGGTGGCATTGTCAGTGCGAAAGAATAATCCGGAGATCCATCTCTTAATTCTCCTGATCGATGAGAGACCGGAGGAGGTGACGGATATTAAGGAGACGATAGAAGGGGATAATGTAGAAGTCATTTACTCTACATTTGACGAACTCCCGGAGCATCACAAGAGAGTATCGGAGATGGTGATCGAACGCGCGAAACGTCTTGTGGAGCATAAAAAGGACGTTATGATCCTGCTCGACAGTATTACAAGACTTGCAAGGGCGTATAATCTTACGGTTCCGCCGTCAGGACGGACTCTGTCCGGTGGTCTTGACCCGGCAGCTCTTCACATGCCGAAGAGATTTTTCGGTGCGGCGAGAAATATGCGCGGAGGCGGAAGCCTTACGATTCTCGCAACTGCGCTTGTGGATACGGGAAGTAAGATGGATGATGTGATCTACGAAGAATTTAAGGGTACCGGCAATATGGAGCTTGTGCTTGACCGTAAGCTTTCTGAGAAGCGCATGTTCCCGGCGATCGATATTCCGAAGTCCGGAACGAGAAGGGATGACTTACTTCTTACGCCTCAGGAACAGGAGACTATGGATACCATGCGACGCGCGCTTAACGGACTTCGCGCCGAGGAGGCAGTGGACAATATCCTCAATATGTTCAGCAGAACGAAAAATAATGTAGAATTAATGCAAATGGTAAAAAAGACAAAAATCATCTAGACAAAGATAAGGATTTATGCTACAATAACAACGCTGTTTATAAGACGAAATATTATCGCATAGTGCGTAAAACTAATAAAGAAGAGGTGAAGATCATGAAAAAAGGAATACATCCAGCATACCATCAGGCAACTGTAACTTGTAACTGTGGAAATACATTCGTAACCGGTTCTACAAGCGAAGATATTCACGTAGAGATCTGTTCCAGGTGTCATCCGTTCTATACAGGTCAGCAGAAAGCAGCTCAGGCTCGCGGTCGTGTTGATAAGTTCAATAAGAAATACGGAATGGGTAAATAAGTTTACGAGTATCAGGGTGAGGTTGTTTAATCTCACCCTTTTTAACGTTGCCAGTTAAAGGAGTATTTATGAAATCATCGAATATAGGAGGACAGGCAGTCCTCGAAGGCATCATGATGAAAAATGAAGATGAGTATGCGGTCGCCGTACGAAAGCCGGACGGAGAGATCGCCGTAGAAAAGAACGTGTATCACAGTGTGGCGAAGTGGGAGGCCCTCATAAAGATCCCTTTTATCAGAGGAATCTTTAAGTTTATAGATTCAATGGTGCTGGGAATAAAAACTCTGACTTTTTCCGCCGGGTTTTATGAGGAAGAGGAAGAAGAACAGAAGGTTATTACAGATCCGGAGAAGCGCGAGAAAAAGGAGAAGCTATTAATGACGGGGACAGTTTTGCTTTCCGTTGCTGCGGCAGTAGCAATCTTTATGCTCCTTCCTTATTTTCTCTCCTCTCTGTTGAGACCGGTAGTTACTTCTTATGCTGTGCGCACGGTTATTGAAGGGATCGTAAGGATCGCAATTTTTATTGTTTATGTGCTTTTAATATCGAGAATGGAAGATATACAGCGTACATTTATGTATCACGGGGCAGAACACAAGTGCATTAACTGTATAGAACACGGACTTCCGCTAACCGTAGAAAATGTAAGGGTCAGTTCCAAACAGCATAAACGCTGTGGCACCAGCTTCATGTTCTTTGTTATGGCGATCAGTATCGTGCTTTTACTGTTAGTCCGCACAGAATCATTCGTTATGCGCGTACTTATAAGGATTGCTCTGTTACCGGTCATTGCAGGAATATCCTTTGAGATCCTTAAGCTGGCAGGAAGCAGTGAAAATCCGGTGATCAATCTGCTCAGCAAGCCGGGGCTCATGATTCAGAAGCTGACTACAAAGGAGCCGGACGATAGTATGATAGAAGTGGCGATTGAGGCTGTAGAGGCTGTCTTTGATTGGAGAAAATATGAAGCGGAGAATTTCGGGTATTCAGGCGATATATAGAGAAGGTGCAAGGAGGCTTGCCGAGGCTGGCATCGAAGATGCGAAGCTGGATGCATGGTATCTTCTCGAGCATGTGACAAAGACCAGCAGGGCGTCTTATTACGGAGATCCTTACAGGGAGATAGAGAGGGAGAAAGAAGAACAGTATTTTTCTTATATTAGAAAGCGGTGTGAGAGGATCCCGCTTCAACATCTTACCGGAGAACAGAAATTCATGGGACTTACTTTTTCAGTGAATGAACATGTCCTTATCCCGCGGCAGGATACAGAAGTTTTAGTGGAGGAAGCTCTTCACAAGATGAAACCGGGGATGAATATATTAGATATGTGTACCGGTTCAGGGTGCATTCTTTTAAGTCTCCTGTGTTTCAGTAAAAAGTACGGAGCGAGAGGAACCGGAACGGATGTTTCATATCAGGCATTGGAGGTTGCAAAAAAGAATGCCGGGAGGCTTTGCGTGGAAGCGGCATTTATACAAAGTGATCTGTTTGAAGATTTAGATCCCGGTGAAAAATTTGATCTGATCGTATCTAATCCGCCCTATATTCCCACAGCAGATATAGGGAAACTTCAGGCGGAGGTGCGGCTCTATGATCCCTGTATCGCGCTTGACGGCAGAGAGGATGGATTGCATTTTTACAGAGAGATTGTCAGGAACAGTGTTTCTTATATAAAGAAAGGCGGGTGGCTTATGTTCGAGATTGGATATGATCAGGCGGAGCCGGTATCTGCCCTTATGAGAATGTCCGGTTATGAAAATATAAGCGTCAAAAAGGATTTGGCAAGTCTTGACCGTGTGGTCATGGGCATGTACAATGGACAATAGCGGCAGGTAGGAGGAAGAAAAAGATGTTTGACAGATTAGAGGATTTATTGATTCGCTTAGAGGAGATAGTAAGCGAGCTTCAGGAACCGAATGTGGCAAATGACCAGAAAAGATTCCGTAAGCTTATGAAAGAGCAGAATGAGCTAACTCCAATCGTGGAGGCGTATAAGGAATATAAGGCGTGCAAACAGGCGATAGAGGACAGCCTGCAGATGCTGGAAGAAGAGAGCGACGAAGAGATGAGAGAACTCGCGAAGGAGGAACTTAGCAACTCCAGGGCGAGAGCTGAGGAATTGGAGCGTGAATTGAAGATCCTTCTGCTTCCGAAGGATCCGAACGATGAAAAGAATGTCATCGTAGAGATCCGTGCCGGAGCAGGAGGGGATGAGGCGGCTCTTTTTGCCGCTGAGATCTATCGTATGTATCTTCACTACGCGGAGAGTAAGAGATGGAGGGTCGAGCTTGTAGAGTGTGAAGAGATTGGGATCGGCGGTATGAAGAATGTCACCTTTATGATCAACGGCAGCGGAGCCTATTCCGTTATGAAGTATGAATCCGGAGTACACCGCGTACAGCGCGTGCCGGAGACGGAATCTGGAGGACGTATCCATACATCTACAGTCACTGTAGCGGTAATGCCGGAGGCTGAGGATGTGGACATTCATATCGATGAGAAAGATATCCGTATTGATGTTATGCGTGCGTCCGGTAACGGCGGACAATGTGTCAACACGACGGACTCTGCGGTACGTCTGACCCACTATCCGACAGGGATCGTAATCTACAGCCAGACAGAAAAGTCACAGCTTCAGAACAAAGATAAAGCGTTTGCACTTCTTCGCGCGAAGCTCTATGATCTGGAATGTCAGAAGAGACATGATGCAGAAGCCGAGGCAAGAAAGAGTCAGATCGGTACGGGCGACCGATCGGAGAAGATCCGTACTTATAATTTTCCGCAGGGGCGCGTGACAGATCATCGTATCGGACTTACGCTTTATAAGCTTGATAAGATCATGAACGGAGATATTCAGGAAATTATAGATGCCTGTATTGCAGCCGATCAGGCGGCAAAGCTGGCAAATATGAATGAGTAGCAGGAAATAACATAGTGACATGAAAGAGAAACTAAAGAAATTATTTGCGTATTACAACCCTTACAGGGGGTTGTTTTACAGTGATATGTTTTTTGCAATCTTGGGGGCGGCCATAACCCTCGTTATACCGCTCATAATAAGATATATTACAAATGAGGTCGTGTATTTTAAATCGGGTGAGGCAAAGCAGGCGATCCTTTCTCTTGGCCTTGCTCTGTTGGGGCTTGTCCTTATAGAGATTTTCTGCAATTTTTATATTGCATACTATGGACATATCATGGGAGCCAGGATGGAAGCGGATATGAGAAGAGATATCTTCGGACATTATCAGAAACTTACCTTTGCTTTTTATGATAATCAGAAGGTCGGTCATCTCCTCTCCAGGATCACAAGTGATCTTTTTGATATCAGCGAGCTTTTACATCACGGACCGGAGGATCTGGTGATTTCTATTATAAAGATCATTGGTTCCTTTGCGATCCTGATCACGATAAATATCAGACTGGCGCTGATCATGTTTGCGTTTATCCCGGTTATGATATTATTTGCGTTTTATTATAACGGGAAGATGAAAACCGCGTTTGTACATAACAGGGAGAAGATCGCAGATATTAACAGCCAGATTGAAGACAGTCTTGCAGGGATCCGGGTTGTCAAATCTTTCGCCAATGAAAAGGAAGAGATGAAAAAGTTCAAAAAAGGGAACGATAACTTTGTAAATGCCAAAAAGGTCAGCTATAAGTATATGGGCATTTATAATTCCGGCCTCGGAGCAATGACCACACTTGTAACGGTAGCAGTCATTACGTCTGGTGTGGGAATGATGCTTTCGGGAAGCGTAGAGATCACGGATCTTCTGACGTTTCTCCTCTATATTAATAATTTTACTGATCCTGTGAAGAAGCTGGTATCTTTTACGGAACAGTTTCAAAATGGCTACTCCGGTTTTGAAAGATTTCTTGAGATACTTTCTATTGCGCCGGATATCGCGGACAAGCCGGACGCGGTTTCACTTGAAGATGTGCAGGGAGATATTGAGTTTAAGAACGTATCTTTCCGCTACGAAGAAACTGCGGAACCGGTGTTAGATCACATTAATCTCTCTGTAAGGGCCGGAGAGTATATCGCTCTTGTAGGACCGTCGGGAGTTGGTAAGACGACTCTTTGCAGTCTGATCCCGAGATTCTATGACGTGAGCGAAGGCGCGGTATGTATAGACGGAACAGATATTAAAGATATGAAGTTGGAAAGTTTAAGGAACCATATCGGGATCGTACAGCAGGATGTCTACCTGTTCGCGGGAACGATCATGGATAATATACGTTACGGAAAGCCGGAGGCCACAGATGAGGAAGTGGTGATGGCAGCGAAGAGAGCGAATGCCCATGAATTTATTATGAACTTTCCGGAAGGATACGATACAGATATCGGACAGCGGGGAGTGAAGCTTTCCGGAGGTCAGAAACAGAGGCTGTCAATTGCAAGGGTATTCCTCAAGAATCCCCCGATACTGATCTTTGATGAAGCGACTTCCGCACTTGACAATGAGAGTGAAAGAGTAGTACAACAGTCTTTGGAAAGTCTTGCAAAGGACCGGACAACTTTTGTTATCGCACACCGCCTTACGACGATCCGCAATGCGGAAAAGATTCTTGTAATGACAGAAGGCGGGATTGCAGAAAAAGGAACCCATGAAGAGCTTCTTAAAAAGAAGGGAATTTATGAGTCCCTGTATCATATGCATTTTTAAAAGAGGGGAATTTAGTAAAAAGGGGTAATCATATGAATCTTAGAATCAGGATGAAGTCAGCGATGCTCCTGCTGATCCTGCTGTGTATTCTTTGCGTGACTTCAGTCCTTGCCAGGGAAGAGTGCGGATTGGCGGCAAGGGATGCCAGGGAGGCAGGCGTAACGGTCCTCTACATGGCAGAAGAGCTTCCGACAGCGAAATAGAAATAGAGCTTAAGGAGAAAAAAGAAGGAAAACTATGGAAGAAATACAATTTAAGCGGGCGGAACTGGAAGATAAGGAGATCATATCCAATTATTTTAGACATCATACAAGCAGGAGCTGTGAGAGAACTTTTGTCAATGTTTTTCTCTGGTCAAGACAGTATCCGGTTAAGTGGGCAATTATAGAGGAAGCTTTGGTGTTTAAAAGTGAAGATGAGAAACACGTTTCTTTTGCTTTTCCGGCCGGAGAAGATGAAAATGTAAAAAGAGCTATAGAGGTGATGAGGCGCTACAGTAAAGAACGCGGATATCCGTTCACCATGTATAATATCACGCGGGATAATTTCGACAGGTTGGAACAGTGGTATCCGGGAAGATTTGAGATCAAATACGAACGTGATGATGCAGATTATGTGTATGAGTCAGAAAAGCTTGCCACATTGTCGGGAAAGAAGCTTCACGGGAAAAGGAATCACGTTAATAAATTCAAGATCATGTATGAAGACCGCTGGAGTTATGAACCTATGACAAAGGACAATCTGGAGGAATGCTTTCAAATGGCGCTCAAGTGGCGCAATGAAAATGGATGTGAGGAGGACGAAGAGAAGAATGCGGAGATGTGTGTAACTCTCAATTCTCTTCGCTTATTTGAAGAACTGGGATTAGTCGGCGGAGTGTTAAAAATAGACGGCCAGGTGGTTGCGTTTACGATTGGAGAACCGGTCTGTTCCGATACTTTTGTTGTCCACATTGAAAAGGCTTTTGCGGACATACCGGGGGCGTATCCGATGATTAATCAGCAGTTTGTGGAGCATGAGTGCACAGA
>CAZNXL010000070.1:0-8720 GCA_964577075.1 uncultured Dorea sp.
GCAAGGAATTTATGAATATTCTTCAATTTACTGAGAACGGCTGGGCCAAGGATGATATTCTTGTGCAGCACATCCTGGAAGCTATGGATACTACCCGGCAGCAGGACTTTGTGTTTTGTGTCAGCCTCCAGGGGCATGGTGATTATCCGGAAGAGAAGGTGATTGAAAATCCGCAGATTACGGTAGATGGGATCGAAGAGGAAGCCCTGAAAAACAAATGGGAATATTATGTGAATCAGGTATATGGCATGGACGAGTTCGCGGGAGATCTCGTGAAAGCGGTCGAGGAACGGGGCGAACCGACAGTGATTGTATTCTACGGTGACCATTTGCCGACGATGGGCCTGAAAGCGGAGGACTTAAAGAGCCGTTACTTATATAATACCAACTATGTTATCTGGGATAATATCGGACTTCAGAAAGAAGACAGGAATATTCCTGCTTATCAGATCATGGCGGATGTGTTCGAACGTCTGGATATTCATTCGGGAACGGTATTTAACTATCATCAGAACCGCAGACAGACAAAGGATTATCTGCAGGATTTAGAACTTCTGCAGTATGATATCCTATACGGGGAACAATATGTATACGGTGACGGAGAGATGCCGGTAAAAGAGCCGCATATGGTGATGGGCGTCAGGGACGTTACGCTGAGTGATATCACTGAAAAACTGCAGGGCGGTTACAGTTTATACGGTGAAAACTTTACAAAATCGAGTAAAGTATACGTAAACGGAGAAAAGCAAACAGGTACATTCCTCAATAATACCAGGATCGATCTGCCGGAGACAGAACTTGCCGAGGGCGACGAGATCCTGGTTGCGCAGATGGGTTCCAGCAATACATTATTCCGCGCCTCTGACAAATATATCTATCAGGGCGGGAAACTTATTGTTCAGGAGAATACCGGAACAGATGTCACTAAGTCATGGCAGGAACAGGAAGAGATTGAAAAATAATAGTTGGAGATGCGAAGATGGAGGGAAAAGTACCGGACAACTACGTAGAAGCGGTCGCATATATTGAAGCGCTTCCCAGATTTACAAAAAAACATACATTAGAGCATACAAGATTATTTTTAAAAATGCTTGGAAACCCGGGAATGGACAGAAAGATCATCCATGTGGCAGGGACCAACGGCAAAGGTTCAGTCTGTGCGTATATACAGGCGGTGCTGGAAGCAGAAGGCAAAAGTACAGGCTTCTTTACTTCCCCGCATCTTGTAACGATCAATGAGAGGATACAGATTGACAAAAATCCCATAGACGATGAACGCTTTTACCGGATTTTTTTGCAGACATTGGAGACAGTGCGGTGTATGGGAGAAAAAGGGATCGAACACCCGTCATATTTTGAGTTTTTGTTTGGAATGGGAATGCTTGCATTTGCTGATTCAGATGCAGAATATATTATTCTCGAGACGGGACTTGGAGGGAGGCTTGACGCGACGAATGCGCCGCTCCGGCCGTTTCTTACCGTGATTACTTCGATAAGCTTTGATCACACGTGCATTTTGGGAGATACGATCGAACAGATCGCTTTTGAAAAGGCGGGAATTATCAAACAGGGCGTGCCGGTTTTTTTTGACGGAAGTAACAGTCAGGCGGCTGCCGTGATCCGTCGTATTGCGGCCGAACGTCGGGCGCCATGTAGAGAAATCTCGAATCATGCGTTCGAAATTCATGAAGTTAACCGGAACTATATTGCATTTTCAAGAAAGAATGCGTATGATAAAGATGTTATGTGGAGGGTTCCCATCTGTGGACTGTACCAGGTAATGAACGCTGAAATCGCGCTTGAGGCGGCGGAGTACGCTCTGAAAGGCTGTGACGTCCGAAAAGACCGTTGGGTAAAAGCCATCGGCGCTGTGAAATGGGAAGGACGGATGGAACAGGCCGCGCCTCATCTTATCCTGGACGGCGCGCATAATCCGGGGGCGCTTGAAGCATTTGCAGAGACTGTGAAAAGCCTTGAAAAGGAGAGCGAGGAGCCGCCGGTTATCCTGTTTTCTGTCGTGTCAGACAAAAAATATGAGCAGATGATCGCTTTCCTCTGTCGAGAGGTCAGGGCAAAGGCTTATGTTGTGACGGAGATCCATGACAGAAGGAAGGTTCCGGCAGCAGAACTTCAGAAGATTTTTCGAAAATATACGACCCTTCCGGTTTATCAAAGAACCGGGATAGAAGAGGCGCTGCGTACAGCATATGAGGTGAGAGGAAACGGAGAGATCTATTGCCTTGGTTCTCTGTACCTTGCAGGAATGATAAAGAACTATTTGTCAGGAGGCGATACGGATGTTGAATTTTGAAGAAGAGTTGAAAAAGTTTCAGCCCAGTCTGGAAGTAGAGGATATTGAAGATGCAGTTTATCAGGAGGATCTGACTGACATGACAGATATTCTGCGCGAGATGATTGAAAAGACAAAGTAGCAGGCGACAAAAAAGAGGTTGGAGAAATCTATGGAATATACGACAAAGCTGGCGTACCAGTCAAATTACTGGTATAATGACGGGCTGAAGAAAGCGAATATCCGGGATATGACCGGAGCGATCAAGTCTCTTCGGCGTAGTTTACAATATAATCGAGCGAATATTGCGGCAAGAAATCTTTTGGGACTTGTCTATTACGGGCGCGGCGATATTGTGGAGGCGCTGGTAGAGTGGATCCTCAGTAAGAATTTCCAGTCCCATGATAATATTGCCAACTATTTTATTGGAAAGATCCAGGAAGTTCCGGGAGAACTTGAGAACATCGATCAGGCGGTTAAGCTCTTCAACCAAAGTCTTGAATTTGCAGGACAAAATGGGGAAGATCTGGCAATCATCCAGTTAAAAAAGGCAATTTCCATTCATCAAAACTACGTGAAGGCACATCAGCTTCTGGCGCTGTTATATATACAGACGGAGCAGTATTCTGCGGCAAGGCAGGAACTCCGTACGGCACACAAGCTTGATACGACGGATGAGATCACGCTCCGCTATATGCATGAGATCAATCAGGTGCGGAAGTTAAGACCTGCAAGAGCGAGAGACCGCGGACAGGGAGAGAAGCAGGAACAGACGGTTACTTACAATATCGGCAACGAGACCATCATTCAGCCGGCATCTTCCGTGTTCAAGGAAAATTCCGCCATTCACACGATTGTGAATATCGCTGTCGGCGTGCTGGTGGGAGTTGCGGTTATGTGGTTTTTAGTCATGCCCGCAGTGACTTCCCAGAGGCAGAAAAAACTCAACAAAGAAGTGGTTGCCTTCAGTGACAAGATAGCGACTCAGGAGGCACAGATCAGCGCGCTCAAGACAGAACTTGAGGAATATCGTGACAACAGTGAGGAAAGCGAGAACGCGAAAGCAACTGCGGCGTCAACACAGGAAAGCTATGAGATTGTGTTGGATATTTCAGAGCATTTTGCAGCGGAAGATATGAGTGATAAAGGAATGCTGGAGCAGATGCTTGAGGTGTCTCCGGATTCGTTGGGGACGATTGGAAAAGAGCGGTACAACGAGGTTGCGGATACGCTGTACCCGCGTATGTGCAAAAAACTCTATGAAACTGCCGGGGACTCTTTCGAATCCGGAGATTATGGAAGCGCCGTCACGGATCTTGAGCAGGTAATTCAGATGGACAGCGAGTATGAGAATGGAAAAGCAATGCTTTTACTTGCTCAGGCTTACGAAAAAAATGGTGAAAAGGAGAAGGCAACTGCGCAGTATCAGGCCGTTGTCGAGAAATTTAAGGGAAAGAAAGTCGCCAGGACGGCGCAGAAAGCTTTAGATGCACAATAGACAGGATTCATAGTTTCATGAACGAAAGAGAAGGATATGCGAAGGACGCATATCCTTTTTTCTATAAAAACAGGTAGCAGGAGGGAGTATGTTGAAGTATCAGGTACAGGAGAATTGTCTTACGATCTTTTTGCCCCATGAGATCGATCATCACAATGCGGAGGAGATAAAAAAGGAGTCGGATCATCTCATTGAACGAAATCACATACGTTATGTTATCTTCGATTTCAAAGAGACAGATTTTATGGACAGTTCAGGCATCGGAGTCATTATGGGGAGATATAAGAGGATCTATATGCTTGGAGGGGAGGTGTGTGCAGTGCACACAAATGAAAGAATGAAAAAAATATTAACGATGTCCGGAGTGACAAAAATAATTCAGATATATGAGGAGGATAATTAATATGGAAAACACCAATGAAATGCAGCTGATTTTTGACAGCCTGTCTTCTAATGAATCATTTGCCAGAGTGACAGTAGCTGCTTTTATGACGTCTCTTAATCCGACCGTGGAGGAGGTCTCAGATGTAAAAACTGCGGTATCAGAAGCAGTGACGAACGCCGTCATACATGGATATGAGAATGAGGTACATAATATCTATATCCGTTGTCGCACAAAAGGGCAGACTCTGTATCTTGAAGTGAGAGATGAGGGAAAAGGGATCGATGATATTGAGCAGGCGATGGAGCCTCTATATACAAGCAAACCGGAACTTGAGCGTTCCGGAATGGGATTTTCTTTTATGGAAGCGTTTATGGACAGTTTGGAAGTGATCTCATCGCCAGGCAAGGGAACTATAGTGAAGATGGAAAAAACAATCGGAAAAGGACGGAAGCTATGGACCGCACAATCGCTCTGATTCAGAAGGCTCACGACGGGGATGAAGAAGCGAGAACACAGCTGGTGGAAGAAAACGCAGGACTTGTATGGTGTATTGCCAGGCGGTTCTACAATCGGGGAGTGGAGGCCGAGGATCTGTTCCAGATAGGAAATATCGGGCTTATCAAGGCGATTGACAAGTTTGACTTAAGCTTTGAAGTAAAGTTCTCGACCTATGCAGTCCCGATGATTGCGGGAGAGATTAAAAGATTCCTGAGGGACGATGGTATGATCAGGGTAAGCAGAACCTTGAAGGAACTTGCTTATAAAGCATATCTGTGTCAGGAAAAGCTTCAGGAGAGACTGGGAAGAGATCCGACGGTGCGTGAAATATCAGAAGAATTAGGAGCTCCCGTAGAGGAGCTTACTATGGCCATGGAGGCGAGCGGCGATATAGAATCTCTGCAGAGATCTATCTATCAAAAGGACGGACAGGAGATCCGTCTCATGGACAAGCTCCCCGGACGGGAGAGGGAGGAAGACAAAATTGTGGACCATATGATGTTAACGGAGCTTTTGGATTCTCTGGAACAGACAGAACGAAAGCTCATTTATTTGAGATATTTTGCTGACCGGACGCAGACGCAGGCGGGAAAAGAGCTTGGGATTTCGCAGGTTCAGGTTTCAAGAATGGAAAAGAAGATATTAAAGCAGATGAGGGAAAAGGTATATTTTCAGAAAAATGTTCCATACTAAGAGCAAAAAGAGGAAGGTGTTAGTATGGATGAAGCAAGGAAAAAGTTGAGGCTTTGTTTGATTTTTGTCGTAATAGCCGCCATTATTATAGGGTTTATCTATTATTTTCGGGATGTAAGAAGCAAAAGCGATGTAAACGAAGGGACACTTGTAAAGAGTCAATGCGGATTGGCGGCTTCACAGACAGCTGACAGAGGAACGGGCTATGGCGGCAGGCAATGATACAATCTATATCAAAGCAGACCGGAACGTGGAGGTCACTAAGCCGGATGTGACGGTGGGAGATGTAGTTCAGATCGAGTGTGCGAACCTCAACGCCGTATCCCGAATAAAGACGTTAAAATTGTTGAAATTCCGCCATGTGGATCATAAAGATCAGAATAGAACTGCCGTCTCGATCCTGAAGGTGATTCAATGTATTCACAAAGTTTATCCAGACGCAGAAGTGCAAAGCGTGGGGGAACCAGACTTCATCGTGACGCTGGAAGAGCAGAAGACAGCCGGGAAAACGCTGCACTGGATCAAGACATCGATTGTAATTGTGATTTCTTTTTGCGGGGCGGCTTTTTCGGTTATGGCATTCAATAACGATGTGGATGTAAGCAAACTTTTCGGTCAGGTTTATAAGTTGGTGACGGGAACAGACTCCGGCGGGTTCACAATTTTAGAATTAACATATTGTGTCGGACTTATCATAGGAATTTTAATATTTTTTAACCATTTCGGAAAGAAAAAGTTCACGGTGGACCCGACGCCGATGGAAGTGGAAATGAGACTGTATGAGAACGATATACAGACTACATTGATTGAAAATTATTCGAGGAAGGGAAAAGAGCAGGATGTGGGTAAGTCAGGTGGTTCTGGCAATTCTGGGACTTAGCGCCGGGATGGGAACGGCGGCGGGACTGTTTTCCTTTATCATCGGGTTGGGGGTAGTTTCGGATTTCGCCGACAGGACACATACCGGAGATCACATTATGCTCTATGAAGACAGCGTGGCGCTGGGAGGAATCCTCGGAAATATCTTCTGGGTATATCGCATCCCGATCCCGCACGCAGCATGGATCATCCCGATATTCGGGCTGTTTGCCGGAGTATTCGTCGGCTGCTGGTCTATGGCGCTGGCTGAGATACTGAATGTATTTCCCATATTTATAAGGCGGGCAAAGCTGCTAAAATGTGCGCCTTATATCATACTTGCAATGGCTGCGGGCAAGGGGATCGGGGCGCTTGTGTTTTTTTATAATGGATGGTAGAAGGAGGTCTGTATGGATCAAAAAAGGCAGCAGGAAGCGTATAAAAATTATGTAAAACAGAAAACGCCGGTGCATAATCTTCCCGTGAATATGATCAAAGCGTTTATCACCGGAGGCATGATCTGTACGATCGGGCAGGTGATCCTGAATGGTTGTGAGAAACTGGGACTTGATAAAGAGATCAGCGGAAGCTGGTGCTCTGTGATATTGATTCTTTTGAGTGTGATCCTGACCGGATCTAATATATATCCGCTGATCGCTAAATGGGGAGGCGCCGGAGCTCTGGTTCCGATCACCGGATTCGCCAATTCTGTGGCAGCTCCGGCTATTGAATATAAAAAAGAGGGACAGGTTATGGGAATCGGATGTAAGATTTTTACAATCGCAGGTCCGGTTATCTTGTATGGCATTTTTACAAGCTGGATACTGGGGTTATTGTATTGGCTTGGGAACATCGCAGGTATTTTTTGAAAATATATGAATACTGGTAAAGAATCAGAAAAAGGCAGGTACAGTATATGATACAAGGATTACAGAGTATCGCGTTCAAACAGTCCCCGTATCTGGTGTCCAGCGCATCTGTTGTCGGGAAAAAAGAAGGGGAAGGACCTTTAGGCAAAATGTTTGACATGGTTGAGACCGGGGATCTGTTTGGCGAAGATACATGGGAAAATGCTGAGAGTACGATGCAGAAGGAAGCGTGCGTCCTTGCCATGGGAAAAGCCCGCGTGGCAAAGGAAGAGGTAAGATTTTTGTTCGGAGGAGATCTGCTCCGTCAGGGAATTGCCACGTCGCTCGGAGTGGAGTCGCTAAAGATTCCTGTGTTTGGTCTGTTCGGAGCTTGTTCTACTTCCGGAGAAGCTCTGGCGCTGGCATCCATGAGTGTGGCGGCGGGATATGGTGAATATGTGCTGGCAGTGACATCCAGTCATTTCGGAAGCGCGGAAAAGGAATTCCGTTTCCCGTTAAGCTATGCCAGCCAGAGACCGTTGTCCGCCCAGTGGACGGTGACCGGAAGCGGAGCATTTCTGGTGGGGAAAAAGCGCAGCCATGTAAGGATCTCCGGGATTACAGTGGGTAAGATCGTAGATTATGGATTAAAGGATTCACAGAACATGGGCGCCTGTATGGCGCCTGCGGCGGCCGACACTATTGAAAGAAACCTCAAAGATTTTGACCGGACCCCGGAGGATTATAACCGGATCATAACCGGAGATCTGGGATATGTAGGGCAGAGTATATTATTTGATCTGATGCGCGGAAAAGAGATTGATATTAAGAAAAATCACATGGACTGCGGAATGATCATTTTTAATCAGAACAAACAGGATACCCATGCAGGAGGAAGCGGCTGCGGATGTGCGGCCTCAGTGCTGTCAGCATATGTGCTGCCGAAATTAGAGCGTGGAGAGTGGAAGAGGGTACTTTTTGTGCCGACAGGCGCGCTGATGTCGACAGTGAGCTTTAATGAAGGCGCCAGTGTTCCGGGAATTGCACACGGGATCATACTGGAGCACTGTTAAATGGAGGGAGAAGCAACATGGATTATATCAATGCATTTTGGGTAGGAGGCCTGATCTGCGCATTGGCGCAGATACTTCTGGACCGCACGAAACTGATGCCGGGAAGGATCATGGTGCTTATGGTATGCAGCGGCGCGGTATTAGGGGCATTTCAGATATACCAGCCCATTCAGGAGTATGCAGGAGCCGGAGCCAGCGTTCCTTTGGCGGGGTTTGGCAATCTTTTGTGGAAAGGGGTAAAAGAGGCTGTTGACGAAGAAGGGTTCATCGGCATATTCATGGGAGGATTTCAGGCAAGTGCGGCAGGAATATCAGCGGCTCTCATATTCGGATATCTTGCATCCCTGGTATGTGAACCAAAAATGAAAAAATAGTCGAAAAAACAGTTTAGAAAATAGAAAGAATTTATCATTGTTTTCTCAATAGTTACATGGTATTGTTAATTTTGGAGTGATTTTCAGAAAATTCATGGGAGTTTTTCTGGGAGCGGCGATCACGGCGGTGATCCAGAGCTCGTCAGCATCGGTAGGCATCCTGCAGAGTCTTGCGGCGGCAGGACTGGTTCCCTTCAGCGCGG
>CAZNXL010000071.1:0-8705 GCA_964577075.1 uncultured Dorea sp.
CTGCCTTTCAGCAGGGATTTCGGTTTAAAGCAGTTGTTGAAGTTATAAAAAAGTTGTTGAAAGGCATCGTCGGAAAGCTTGGAACACTGCTGGTAAAATGAGGAAAGTGACGGTGTCCCGGCATCAAAGTGGTGTTAGTATAAGACAAGTTCATTCTGATCCTGCTGTTTTAATAAATTCTGCTTCCCCTTTACGAAAACGATCAGCCAGGCCATGGCAACAACCACGCACGTCCTGATCGCAGTTGCAACGTTTGAATCTATTTTCCTGATCCCGCATTTCGCCAAAATAGCTGTCAGACCTGCGAAGAGGGCAGACAGCACTGCCATTACAAGCCATAACATGATTGATTCTCCTTCTGAAACAATCGAACTTACAATCGGGGATATCCATTTTTGCAGCAACCCACAAGCATGGGGCTCCCAGAATATTTGCCGCAGTTTGAAATTACAGTATTCCCGCCGCCATTGGTTTCTGGATTTTCTTAATAAATCCTATTGGAACCTATGATATCTCGAACCTCACTGTGTTTCAATCCCCCTTGCACCCCTGTCGAAATTTCGATTCTCTGTTGACTTTCTCTTTTAGAATTGGTACAATATTCACGTTCCCATGGGGGAGTAGCAAGCATACATTTATGTAGCAAGTCAACATACTGGTTGAATTTTCAGCCTGGCTTGTTTTAAATTGCGAGACTCATGTATAACTGTAAAGCTATACATTGAGTTTTTTATTATATTGATAAATAGTGACTCAGGTATAGCCAGTCCGGCTGTGTCTGGGTCTTTTGCTGTTTCAGAATAATCGGAGGAATCAAAAATGAATTGGGACTTTACGTTTATTATCACCAGTGTCCTTCTTGGTGTGGGACTTGCTATGGATGCCTTTTCTGTATCCATGGTGAACGGTTTGAACGATCCGCAGATGAAAAAGGGAAGAATGAATACAATTGCAGGTGTGTTTGCGGGATTCCAGTTTGCCATGCCAATGATCGGATGGATTTGCGTACACGCTATCGCACAGCGTTTCAAAGCATTTGAAAGGGCAATACCCTGGATTGCTCTGATCCTTCTCGCCTTTATCGGCGGGAAAATGCTGATTGAAGGCATTCGCAACAAAAGCGCTGAAGGAAAAGCGTCAGGCTTTAGCATTGGAGAACTGCTGATGCAGGGAATTGCAACCTCCATTGATGCCTTGTCTGTGGGCTTTACCATTGCCGCATATGGATGGGTTATGGCTCTTACAGCAAGTATCATTATTGCGGCTGTTACTTTTATCATCTGTGCAGCCGGACTTGCGATTGGAAAAAAATTCGGCACAAAATTGTCTGATAAAGCGCAGATCCTCGGCGGTATCATCCTGATTGCGATCGGGATTGAAATTTTTGTCAGAGGTATGTTTTAGAATTGAGCATCCTGTCATAACAGGAAAAAATAACTGCCCGGTTAATTCAAAAACCGGAGCAGTTATTTTTAAGTTTCTAAATTATTTCACTTTTACTTTCTTAACCGGAGACCAGGAGGAATAGCATTTCCCGCCGGATACTTTCTGGAAAGTCCGGATCCTGACATAATATGTCTTTTTTGACTTTAATTTCTTTAATGTAAGTGATGTCTTTTTGCTGCCGTTAACTGTCTTTGTCTTCACTCCGCTCTTGAAATCCTTACTTGTAGAATACTGAACCTGATAGCCTTTTGTATATTTTGTCTGCTTCTTCCATGTAACGGTTGCTTTTTTCTTCGCACCCTTTACTTTGGAAATCCTGGTTCCTTTTGGATTGATATTGAATGTCTTTGTGATCTTTCCTGTATAGTTATTCTTAAATGTGATAGTAACTGCATAATGTCCTACATTTTTGCGTCCGGATGCATAGGATACCGTATAATTGGACGCATCTATCGTCTTCCCGTCACTTCCCGTTACCTTTACTGCCGGAGTCTGAGTTTTCCCGTTATATGTAATATCCGTCGCAGACAATCCAATTGTCTTCGGGTATGCAATTACTGTTGTGCCTGCTACCGCACCGCAGGAACACTTTTTCACGATCTTTCCATCGGCGCTCAGTGTCGCTTTCACGATCTGAGTTGTGTAGGAATGTACGTGATGAATCACCGTAAAATCAGCATTAAGAGAAACTGCTTCTGTCAGCGCATAATTACAATAGTTGTAATAATCTCTTCCTGTTCCGTCTTCTGCCTCTAAGCTCTGGCACATCAGTTCTTCATTGTTCACATAGATCTCGCAAAGGGTTTGCCTGCCCTCTCCTGCATCTGAGTCAACCTCTACCGGAATGGTAAGAACTTTACTTTCTCCGGCCGGCACAGTAATATCCTCTGCTTCTTCACTGCCACACGCATATAGTTGTCCGTCCCCGTTCTCCCACATAACGCTGCACTGCCCCGGACGTCTCTAATACAGTATCCTCATCCATCACAGAAGCGCTAAGGCCATACTCATCATCCAACATAGCAACTCTCTTAAATACCGCGCGGATATCAGCTACCCCGGACGTTTCATCTGTATCCTGATAGTTAACTTCAAATTCGATCTTAAGGTCAGAGTGTATCTCTCCTTCTGCCAGCTTTGTAATAGATGTTATGATTGGCGCCTCTGTATCCGGATTATCATTTGTAATAGAAAAATCTAATTCATCTTCATAGTTTATGATGTTTAGATTTTACCTTTTTCCCCTTCTTCTTTCAATAAGTGACAGGCATTTTTTATGGTTAAAATTCATCTTTTGCTTTATCTGACCATGAGATTCTATTACCGGTATTCCTTTTTCAGAGTAAACCCTTTACCGCTTACTTCGCTTACCCGGTTGACTACCATAAAGCTCTCCGGATCGATCTCATGTATGATTTTCTCTACCCTCGGAAGTTCTCTGTTAGAGATCACACTAAAGATTACCGGAGTCTCTTCCTGCGTGTACCCGCCCTTCGCAGAAAGAATCGTAACTCCTCTGTCCAGCTTCTCAAGGATCTCCTCGCAGATTCTCTGCGAATGACGGCTGATGACCCTCACCTCTATCCTTGTAGTTCCCATAAGAAGCATCTTGTCTAACGTCACTGTATAGATGATCACGAGCACAATCCCATAAAATACCTTCTCGATCGGTTGAAAATACGCCTGAAACAGCAAAATAATAAAATCAAAAACATAAAGTCCCACAGAAACCGGAATTCTAAAGTAATGGTTCAATATGAGCGGCGGGATATCCATACCACCTGTAGATGCGCCGGAACGTATTACGATTCCAAGGCCTATACCGACACCAAGTCCCGAAAAGATCGTGCACAGAAGAATATCCTGCGTCAACACGATATTCCCGAAAATCCGGTCAAAAACCTCAAGTGCGATCGGATAAGTGAATGTACTGACAATAGTCGTAATCGCAAACTGTTTCCCTAAAATAAGGAATCCGACAGCCAGCATTGCTATATTAAATATCAGAACAAATGCCGCAATCGGTATTCCCGTTGCATAATTTACCGCCAGACCGATCCCGGTTGTTCCTCCTGTTACTAATCCCGCCGGAAGAAGAAACAGCTTAATTACGAATGCATAGAAAAAATTCCCGAATATTACTATCAGCACTGAAATCACAGTTTTTAAAACATTCTGTTTGTCCATCTCTTTAACCTCCGTTATCCAACTGTGAATCCGCTGGAAGTCACGTGTGCTACCTGGTTTCCCAGATCATCCCTGACTTCTATAAGATAATAACAGGTAGTTCTTCCTTCTTTGACCTTTCTTGCTTCGGCAATCAGCTTCGTTCCTTTTGCCCTTCCAAGGTAAGTGATCTGTGCGGTGAGTGACACGCAAGGCTTCTTATTCCAATTAGACGCCACTGCAAATGCAAAATCCGCAACCGTGAATATGGCGCCGCCCATAACACCGCCTACGGCATTATAATGATGTTCGTCAAGCGTCATCACACAGCGGGCATACCCCTCGTCTACTGCCTCGATTACCGCGCCATTATCTGTGGCATAGCGGTCATTTTTGAATCTCTCCTGCACCTGTTTCAGCATTTCTTCTGCCTCCATACTATCTTCTTCCTGCCTTTCTGAATGCCCGTATTGTCTGACTTTTCGTACTTATGATTCAGGGTTCATTCGCTTTCTCTATATTGTAACATGACAAAAATCATCTGTAAATCTGAAGAGAGACAAGATCTATTTTCAAATTTCCTCTTGTACATTACAAAGATCCTCGAATAATATCTTCGTATTCACGATTTTCAAAACCCTTGCCGTCTCATCGATCCTCGCTACCATCCCTGTCAGCTTCAGATACTCGCCCTGAGAATAATACACAACAGTAACTATGTCATTTTTTCGGATTCTTCTAAGCTTTCTGTCAAGTTCTTCCTGATATTCCTCTGAAAATTCCATCCTTGGAACAGTCACTTTTTCCTTTTTCCTTAATGCCTCTGGATATCCTTTTAAAGCGGCAAAAGGCATGAACTGCTTTGCCCGATCCTCCCGGCTCATCTTATACACCACTTTTATGCCCTCCAATCTGTCCGTTCCTTTCTATCGTTGTCGCGCCTTCCTGCAGATTCATTCCCTTCAGTATGGCGTTTTTCCCGAACTTCTCCTTAATGTTCAGCATAATTTCCTGCATCTTATGCTCTTTTTCTAATTCCGCCGGATCGGTAAACAGATCATACTGCCGGTACCTCTCATCCGCCACATGATTGAAGGAAAGATTCACCCTGTGGATCATCTCATGCCTGTCAACAATTCTCTCATATAATTCCGTCACATAGCTGATAATCTTTTTTGCCGAGCTTGTCGTAACCGGCATAGAGATACTTCCATGCGCCGGGCCTTTATTCGAGCGGTTTGAATATCCTACATGAAGGGTTATGGAATCTGTGATCAGGCCCTTATCAACTAACTCCAGGCAGAGAAGGTCCGCCATCTCCCTGACGATCAGCTTTCCTTCTTCAAAAGAATAGTCACGCCCTAACACCTGGCCGCTGGAGATTCCGTTTTCCTTCGGCCGATACGCTTTGATATCAGCTATAGTCGTTGTCTCTCTGCCCCATGCGTGATCGATTAAAAGTTCCGCGTCAACCCCGAACATCTTATATAATATCGCCTCATCTGCTGCCGCGATGTCTTTCATCGTAAACATCCCTGACCTCTCAAGACGTCCTGAAATTCCGGGACCTATCCTCCAGAAATCGGTAAGCGGCCTGTGATCCCACAGCTTTTTACAATAAATCTCTTCGTCCAGGAATCCGATATGATCCTCCACATGCTTTGCTGTAATATCAAGCGCGATCTTCGCGAGATAAAGATTCGTCCCGATCCCGCAGGCTGCCGTGATCCCTGTCGACTTAAGGACATCATCCATGATTGTCTTCCCCAGCTCCTTTGCCGTCATACGGTACATCAAAAGATAGTCCGTCACATCCATAAAAACTTCATCTATAGAATAGACATGAATATCCTCTTTCGCAATATATTTTAAATAGATCGAATAAATTTCCGCCGAATAATCAATATATAACTGCATACGCGGCGGCGCCGCGATATATTCCACCCCTTTTGGGAGTTCAAACACCCTGCATCTTCCCGGAACACCCTTTGCTTTCATGGCAGGCGACACTGCAAGACAGATTGTTTTTTCAGTACGCTCAAGATCTGCGACTACGAGGTTCGTCGTCATAGGATCCAAATTGCGCTCCACGCACTCCACAGATGCATAAAATGATTTTAAATCAATGCAAATATAAATACGGCTTTTCTCCAACTTTGTCACCTCTTTGTTAACTGCCTTTTTAGCTTATCCTTTGTTACCTCATTTTAGCAGAACGTATGTTCTTTTTCAATAGTATAAATCGGGAAATTTAGAAATATCGGATATTTCTTATTGACTTTAGCTTGGTAAATTGATAACATTGTACCGTAATAAACAACAAGAATATCTGAGGAGAAAATGATTATGAAGAAATTAATTGCACTTATGTTAACTTTAACTATGATTCTGTCTTTAGCAGCATGCGGAAGCTCAGGTTCAGAGGAAGATTCTAATGACGACTCTAAGAAGGAATCTTCTGAAAGCGATATGGCTTATGTAAAGGACAAAGGCACTTTGGTTGTCGGTATCACTGATTTTGAGCCGATGGATTACAAGAATGACAAAGACGAGTGGATTGGTTTTGACGCTGACATGGCAAAAGCATTTGCAGAAAGCCTTGGCGTTGAGGCCGAATTTGTTGAGATCGACTGGGATAATAAGATCATGGAACTCGACGGCAAGACGATTGACTGCGTCTGGAACGGCATGACTCTTACAGATGAAGTAACAAGTTCTATGGAATGCTCTAACGCTTATTGCAACAATGCACAGGTTGTTATCGTTCCTGCTGATAAGGCGGACCAATATCAGGATATTGACAGTCTGTCTGACTTAGCTTTTGTTGCTGAAGCAGGAAGCGCCGGAGAAGCAGAGCTTCAGAAGCTGAATCTCGAGTGTACTCCTGTAAAGGATCAGGCTGCCGCTCTGATGGAAGTAAGCGGTCTTACTGCGGATGCTGCTGTCATTGATTCTCTGATGGCTGCTGCCATGGTCGGAGAAGGCACCGGATACGAAGATCTTACCTACACAGTAGGCCTTAACAGCGAAGAATATGGCGTCGGCTTCCGCAAGGGCTCTGACCTTGCCGCTGCTCTTAATGACTTCTTTGCTTCCAGCTATGCAGACGGAAGCATGATGGAGTGCGCTGAAACTTATGGCGTGCAGGCCGCTGTTATCGAGCAGTAACGGACGAATTTTTACATAACATTTTATCATAGAGGGCGGCGCACATCCGCTCTCTATTTTGCTAAGATCACAAGTCGGATTTTTAATAAATGAAGAAGGCAGGATTTTGCTATGAAACAGATGATAGAACAGATGCCGATCGTTGTAAATGCATTGAATATCGGCTTTATACAAACTTTAAAACTCTTCTTTGTTACATTGATCGGAGCGCTGCCATTGGGACTTATGATTGCTTTCGGTTCTATGTCACGCTTCAGACCATTAAGCTATTTTGCGAAATTGATCGTATGGATCATCCGCGGTACCCCTTTGATGATCCAGCTATTGATTATTTACTATTTCCCCGGGCTGGTACTCAACACTCCTGTCTGGGGGATAGGAGAGTCAGGGCGTTTTGTGGCGGCATCAGTATCCTTTATCCTTAATTATGCCTGCTATTTTTCGGAGATCTACCGCGGAGGTATTCAAGGCGTTCCCATCGGACAGGAAGAGGCTGGTCTGGTACTTGGCATGACAAAAAAGCAGATCTTTTTTAAAGTCACTCTGCTCCAGATGATCAAACGTATTGTGCCGCCTATGTCGAATGAGATCATTACATTAGTAAAAGATACTTCTTTATCACGTATTATTGCCCTTCAGGAAATTATCTGGGCGGGTCAGGCGTTTATGAAAGGATCCCATGGTATCTCCGGCGCTATCTGGCCGCTGTTTTTCACTGCCATTTACTACCTTATCTTTAACGGAATCCTGACCATCTTACTTGGTCGCTTAGAAAACAAATTAAATTATTTCAGATAGGAAGGAGTATAGACATGGCAATCTTAGAAGTAGAACACATTAGTAAATCTTTTAATCGTACTAAGGTTTTAAAAGATATCAGCTTTTCTCTGGAAAAAGGACAGGTTGTCTCGATTATCGGTTCTTCCGGGAGCGGTAAGACAACACTCCTCCGATGCCTGAACTTTTTGGAACGCCCGAATGAGGGTGTCATACGCGTAGGATCGGAAATCCTCTTTGATTCCGATGATCCGTCTACACAGCAGGAATCTGCAATCCGCAAAAAGAGGCTGCATTTCGGACTGGTCTTCCAATCCTTTAACCTCTTTCCTCAATATACTGCTTTAGAAAATGTAATGCTGGCTAAGGAGCTTCTGGCCTCCGAGCAGCCGGATTATAGAGTGCGGAAAAAAGAAATCCACGAAGAAATAAAAACTCAGGCGGAATCCCTGCTCACACAGATGGGATTGAGCAACCGAATGAGCAATTACCCGCATCAGCTCTCAGGCGGTCAACAGCAGCGGGTAGCCATCGCAAGGGCGCTGGCGCTTAAGCCGGACATCCTCTGCTTTGACGAGCCGACATCCGCGCTGGACCCGGAGCTTACCGGAGAGGTGCTGAGAGTAATCAAAGAATTAGCGGATCAGAAGACAACGATGATCATTGTGACCCATGAAATGGCATTTGCCAGAGATGTGGCAAATCATGTGATTTTTATGGATGACGGGTATATCGTAGAGCAGGGCGGACCTGCTCAGGTATTTGAGACTCCCAAAGAAGAACGAACGCGGCAGTTTTTGTCACGGTTTACGCAAGGGTAAATGCACTTTATGAGTGCATTTTCGCCTCTTTTGTCATCTGTCTGACATCCGGAACTTTCAAGAGTACCGGATAAAGTACACATCCGATCACCAGTCCGCCGATCCCCTGTACTGCATTGGCAGGTGCGCTTGCGGCTGCGGCTGCGGCCCCGTACAGCATTGTCTCACACAGGAAATATCCGCCTACTACCAGTACAATATCACCGATCCCACCGAGGATGACGGCTGCATAACGGCTTCTTTCTGTCTTTCCAAGCTTCTGATACAGAGTCCCGGCAACATATGCAACCGCTCCTTTGATCACAAATGTGATCGGCACATAGATAA
>CAZNXL010000072.1:0-8685 GCA_964577075.1 uncultured Dorea sp.
GGAGCCTCCGGATCTCCTTCCGGCGCCGGGATCTTTTCGATGATCTGCTCTAATACCTCGTCTACATTCAGTCCGGTCTTTGCTGATATGAGAGGCGCATCTGCTGCCTCGATCCCGATCACGTCCTCAATCTCGTCGATCGCGCGCTGAGGGTCTGCGCTTGGAAGGTCTATCTTATTAATTACCGGCATCACGTCCAGATCATGATCCAGCGCAAGATATACATTTGCCAGAGTCTGCGCTTCCACTCCCTGAGCAGCATCCACAACAAGTACCGCGCCATCGCAGGCCGCAAGGCTTCTGGATACCTCATAGTTAAAATCCACGTGTCCCGGAGTATCGATCAAATTGAAAATATATTCTTCCCCGTTCTTCGCCTTGTAAACGATACGAACCGCCTGCGCCTTGATCGTAATACCGCGTTCCCGCTCCAATTCCATATTGTCCAGCACCTGCGACTGCATCTCCCGGCTGGTAAGAAGCCCGGTCATCTCGATAATGCGGTCGGCAAGAGTAGATTTTCCATGATCAATATGGGCAATAATACAAAAATTGCGGATTCTGCTTTGATTAATTTCTGCCACTTCTATCGTCCTTCCATTTCATAAATTACTTCCTATGCAGTATATCATTAAAGGCTGTACTTTACAATGAAAAGTTCCACACTCATTACATCGCTTAAGCGCCCTGTTTTCACCGATTCTTCATAATCCGCCGCTTCTTCCATTATGCTTCTTAACTGCTCTTTTTCAAAGTTTCTGCACTGCTGCATATACTTTCCTGCGACAAAAGGATGCAGCTTGACCGTTTTTGCAATCTGCGCTTTGTCGTATCCCTGCTCTACTAACGCCTTTACTTCCAAAAGCAGCTTAAACTGACGGGATAACAGATACAAAATCCTCATAGGCGGTTCCTTTAACGCCAGCAGGTCATAATAATAATCAAGCGCTTTTTTCTGCTGCTTTGCGGCAACTGCTTCTATCATATCAAAAATCTGATTGCTAATCTGCACCGTGCAGATCTCGTCAATATCTTCTGCAGTGATCTCTTCTTTCCCCAGTGTGTAGGAAAAGAGCTTTTCCATCTCTTTTTCCAGGTTCTCCATATCATCCCCGACCTTTGACACCAGATAGCGGGCGGAAGACTCCTTGATCTTTCGTCCTTCCCGCTTTACATTCCCGGCGATCCAATAAAGGAGCGTCTTTTCATCCTGACGCCCTAATTCTACCGCTCTTCCTTTATCCTTCACCGCCTTATAAAGCTTTCCCCGCTTGTCCACATCACTTTCCACAAACAGGAAGCAAGCGGTATCCGGCATTCCTTTTATATAATCTGCAAGCTCCGGAGATGCATTTTTAAAAAAGCCGGAATTTTCCACTACGATCAATCGCCGCTCGGCAAAGAAAGGCATCGTTTCCGCCAGGTCAATAAGCTCACTGACCACGATCCCTTTTCCTGCATAACAGGCGTAATTCATGGTATCCCCATCCGAGACCATGGCTTTTGTAAGCTTATCTTTATACTGCTTCTTAAGATATGCTTCTTCCCCGTAGAGAAGATATACCTTTTTAAATTGTCCCGTCTTAATGTCTTCATTCAAACTTTTCATCCGCCGCCTGTTTCCCTTCCTCCAGTATCCTGACAAACTGGCTTAATCCATCTTCGTCCTCCGCATCAAACCGTCCGAATAAAGGACTGTCAATATCTAATACTGCCGCGATCTCGTCATCTCTGTGAATGGGAAGTACGATCTCTGAATTAGAATCACAGTCACATGCAATATGACCGGGAAACTGGTGAACGTCCTCCACCCGCACAACCTCATCTCTTTCAACTGCTGTTCCGCACACTCCTCTTCCCACCTGGATCTCCGCGCAGGCAACCTTCCCTTGAAATGGACCCAGGATAAGCTTTCCGTCTCTCATAAGATAAAATCCCGCCCAGTTAATATCTTCCAGGCTCTCTGCCAGTAAAGCCGACGCATTAGAAAGCCTTGATATAGGGTAGGGCGTGGCGCTGACTAATCCCTGAAGCTGTTTATTCATTAGTGCATATAATGATTTTTTACTCATAATGATCCTCCAATCCGGCATAGCTCTATTCTACCACAGGCTTCCTAAATAGTAAAAGCGCTTTATTCAGTTGCATATTTTTTTATCGTAAATGTTCCGTCTTTCACCGCCACAGTGATCGCCCCGCAATCTTTTGTCACATATACTTTACTTCCTGTTTTCTCCAGCCGGTCAAGTGTCTCTTTGTGCGGATGTCCATACCGATTGCCTGCTCCTGCCGATATGATCGTGTAGATCGGCGCCGTCTCTTTTAAAAACTCTTCCCCTGAAGAATTTTTAGATCCGTGATGGGCAGCCTTCAGTACCTCTATATTCCCTGTCCCTTTTAATTCTTCTGTAAGTGTCTCTTCTCCTGCGCCTTCCGTATCTCCGGTCAGCAGCATATCAAAGCCTTTATAGGAGAGCTTCATCACCATGGATGCCTCATTTCCGGCTTCTCCTTCAAAATCTTTTCCCGGCGACAGGCATGTAAGCGACATCTCTTCTTCCTTTACGCCTTTTCCCGGCTCCAGCACTGCAATAGGAATTTGTTTTTTTACTGCTTTTCTTGCCAGATGATCTAATTTATCATCCCATACCTCATGGACAGGAAATACGATTTTCCCAATCTCTACTCCCACCTCTTCCCGCTCTATCATCTCCTCGATCCCACTTATATGATCGCTGTCCCCATGGGAAAGGAATACATAATCCAGACGCTTTACTCCCTGGGATAATAAAAATGGCTCTATCCGGTATTGTCCTGCTTTTTTCACATCGCTGCTGCCGCCGTCAATAAAATAGCTGCCGCCCCTGGGACCCTTTATATAGATACCATCCCCCTGCCCCACATCCAATACCGTCACATTAACATTACCATGTCTTCCGAATCCAGTCATTAAAACTGCCGTTCCGGCAAATAGAAGGATGAGCGGGAGCGATATCCTTCTAAGCCGCGGCCATTTCCTCTTTTTCTTTCTGGTTTCCAATGCCTTTTTCCGTCTTTTCCCCTGTTGTATATACCAGATAACCGCTGTGGTCAGGCATATGTAATATACTGCGATCTGCCACGGCTTCGGCTGCCCTGTCACCACTCTCGCCGCCGGGAGCTTCATGGTCAGATGACAGCTCAGTTCATACAGCCGTAAAATGATTGTACATATCCTGAGCATGAGCCTTCCTGCCGGAAAGAAAACACAGCAGAGCAGATTGCCCATACTTGCGAAAAAAAGCAGCAATGACATCACAGGAATGACAAACAAATTCAACAAAATAGAATAAAGCGGGAATTCATAGAAGCAGTATAAAAGAACCGGAAATATCACAAGCTGGATACTTACGCTGGCCCATATCCCCTGAAAAGGAAGCTCTGAGAACGCAGGCAGTATCACGATGATTGCCAGCACAGCTCCGAAAGACAGCCAGAATCCTCCGTCAAAGACTGACAACGGTCGCCAGATCAACACGGCAGCCGCTGCGAAGGAAAGAGCGGTAATACTGTCATAATTCCTTCCCGTCATATCAGCCCCCACCCGAAACAGGAACATAATAAGCGCACGTAATGAAGAAACTGTAGTTCCCACCATCAGAATATAAAACGACAAAAATAATATCCCCGCTATACCTCCTGTCAGGTAAGAGCCGCTCACTCTTCTGAATATACTGTATATGCCAATTCCCAGAAATGACAGATGGAGCCCGGATATAGCCAGAATATGCCCGATCCCGTTAATCTGATACATTTCCTTCACCTCCGGATCTATCTGCGTTTTGTCTCCTAATATGATGGCCGACAGTATATTCCCGTCTTTATCCCCGACGGCATCACAGAGATTTCTTTTCCATATAAGACGTAATTCATATAATCTGTTTTTTATCTTCTCGTAAGTTGTCGATAAGCTGCCCTCACACTTTTTTACAGAGTCTGCCCATACATTTACATGGATCCCCTGTTTCTGATAATAGAATCTCATATCAAAGTTCCCGGGATTTCTGGCATCCTCAAAAAAGCGAAGCTCTCCTTGTACGGAAACGACATCCCCGATATCAACATTTTTCTTTTTTTCATCATACACAATCATTTTTGATTCTTTCAGCGACTGCTGTTGATATTTAATAGAATTATTTTTCAGATACAGAATCTGATAATCCTGCTTTTCTGACTTTTGGTAGACTCTGCCTGCAAAAGTAATATGATCCCCTTCTTTCAGCTTAAGCTCTGCCGCGGAAGGCCGAAGATCTGACACAACTTTCTCCCTTCCGCAGCCGGCTCCAATGCAAAATAATAAAGTAAGGATCAAACAGACAGTACATAGCGGTCTGTTCTTCAATCTATCTCTCAATCCTCCTCAATGATTTCCAAATTTCTTGAAAATGGTTTTTCCAAACTGATACTTTCCTGATAAGTAATATCAATCTCTCCGTTGACAAGAATCTGCACCTGACTGGCCTCTCCGCCTTCGATGATTGAATTTACCACGGAATAAATAACTACCTGCGGGCTTGCTTTGTAACTCATCTCCAGAAATTCCTCGTCAAAATTCACGTAACATATGCCATCCTTTACAGACACGCCTAAAAGCTTTGTCTCCGGCGAGACTGTCGGATATGCTGAATCCGTCGATGGTCCTTTTATAAGCTGCTCCACGATCAGTTTTTCTACAGACATATTGCTGTTATATCTTACATTTACTTCTTCTTTTACCAGCTTATCCCCGGCCTCGTTTGCAAAAAACAGGCAGATGTTTCCGTCCTGATAAGAGTGAAGAGAAGAGCCAACATTTTTTACAAATGTATCCTGTCCCATGTATCCTACTTCTCTTCCGCTCCCGGTACAGAGTGGTGTGCCTTCTACCGTAAAAGAAACATAATCCACGTTCCCAAGCTGAACTAAGGTCTGTACTGTTGCCGCCCGCAAAAGGAGTTCTCCGGTCACATCCAGATCGTTGTATGATTTTCCAAAATCTATCACCAGATCGGAGTCATTAAGTTCCCACTTGTTAATCTTGATATTTTCCGGATATGCGCTGTTATAGTCAATAGAATCCGTTTCCTTGCGCAATTCCTCAAGGATCTTCTCAATCTGTTCCCGGGTTGTTCCTTCAGGCAAAGTATATTCTTCACTGACAAGTCCGGTCCCTTCCGCATTTACATAATAGATATACTGTTTACTTCCGTGAAGAATCTTCCCTTTCCCGCATCCTTCCAGAGAAAGTATGCCAACACATATGATCAAAACTATTACCGCCCATCCTCTTACCTTCATGCGCCTTTCCTCCTATGCCACATACTTCAGAGGGATACGTACACTAAATGTTGTCCCCTCCCCAACCTGACTGTACACCTTGATCGCTCCCCTGTGCATAACTACTGCATTTCTTGCAATAGAGAGCCCCAGACCGGTTCCTCCTATTTCCCTTGAATGTGATTTATCTACGCGATAAAACCTGTCAAAGATATGATCCAGATCTTCTTTCGGAATACCGACGCCGGAATCTGCGACCTCAATATACAGCATCTTGTGATCCGCATTTAAGGACACGTGTATCCATCCGTTTTCCCGGTTATACTTAATCGCATTCTCCACAAGATTAGAGATTGCCAATGAAAACTTCACCTCATCCACTTCAGCGCGAACAGGGCGGAAACTCTCAAAGATGATTTCAATATTGCGGATTTCCGCAATCGGACGAGTACGTTTCAATATACGCTCTACCAGGGCATTGATGTCCTCTGACCTGATATTCATAGCGGCAGTCTTATCAAGCTTTACCAGAGAAAGCAGATCGTCGATGATCTTACTCTCCCGCTCGATCTCCTCTGACAAATCACCCATGAATTCCTGATACAACTCTATCGGTGCGTCCTTCTGCCCAAGAAGCGAATCGGACAGCACCTTCATCGAAGTAAGCGGCGTCTTTAACTCATGCGATACATTGGATACAAACTCATTTCTTGAATCATCGACAGCTTTCATTCTCCCAAGCATCTTATTAAAATTCTCCGAAAGAAGTCTCGTCTCCGTATAGGTATACTCTTTCAGATAATTTTCCTCATACCCTTCCGTAACTGCTCCGATTGCACGTGTGATCCTCTGAAACGGGCGCACCATATGAAATCCAAGAAAGATTGACAGGATAACGATCAACAATCCCGCCGTCCCAAGCACGAGGTCGGACTTTCTCCCCAGGACAGCTTTGCCATCCGCGATCGTATCCGTACATACGCTGACAAGCATAACGCCCTGTATCTTTTCTGTCTCGCTGTCACTGATTGGCGATGTTACTTCGATATACCTGTTATCCGCATCATACTGGCTTGTCCGATTCCCCCGGAAGCACCGGACTACGTTCTCTGACACGATCGTTTTCCCTTTATCAATACCATATGTATCTTCCACAATGTAATAATTGCTGTCAATAATCATAACACGGCCATTGTAAATATTGGATAACTGGTCAATTTCCAACTGGATACTCTCAGATGTAACCCCTTTCAGATAATTTGTCGTACTTGCCTGGTTACAAAGAATTGTGCATTGATTCTGAATCTCGGCAGTCCGCACATCTACTGCCTGTTTTTCATAGCTATCCAGAATCGCCGTTTTCATAATGATTCCCGGTATGATCCCCACAAGGATCATAAGGATCGTAATCCGAAAACGGAGACTCTGAAAAAGTTTGATTTTAAAATATTTCCTAACCCCTAAAATAGTAACCAACTCCCCACTTCGTATAAACATACTTTGGATCGCTTGGATTTGTCTCGATCTTTTCTCTCAGGCGTCTGATATGTACATCTACGGTTCTCGCATCTCCGGGATACTCATATCCCCACACGATGTTCAGAAGATTCTCTCTGCTGTACACCTTATTCGGATTCATTGCAAGCAGCTCCAGAAGGTCGAATTCTTTCGCTGTAAGATTAATTTCCCTGTCACCGATCGTCACTCTGCGGCTCTCACAATCAATCTCCATATCCCCTTTTAAAAGGAGCTTTCTGCTTTCCTTTTCCCCGTTTCCCTTTCCGGTACGCCTCATGATAGCCTTGATCCTTGCCTTTACTTCCAATATGTTAAATGGCTTGGTTATATAATCATCAGCTCCGTATTCCAGTCCGAGAATCTTATCCATATCGTCACCCCTGGCTGTCAACATGATAATAGGCACGTCCGAAAACTCCCGGATCATCTGGCAGACTTCGAATCCGTCGTGCCTGGGAAGCATAACATCTAACAATATCATGTCATAGCTGTTCTCTTTGGCAAGCCTTACGGCCTCTTCACCGTCATAAGCAGCATCCGCTTCCATTCCGTCTTGCTCCAGACTGAATCTGATCCCTTTTACGATCAATTTTTCATCGTCAACAACCAATACTCGTTTACTCATAACACTCTCCTTATCAGATCTGAATCTGATCTTTCACCTTATTAAATACCCCGTCTTTAATTCCTTCAATCTTTTTGATATCCTCAATGGAGTGAAATTCCCCATGCTCTTCCCGATATCTGATGATCGCATCCGCTTTCACTTCTCCGATACCGCTGAGCGTCATCAATTCCTCTTTTGTTGCAGTATTGAGATTAATCTTTCCCGTCTCTTCGGCGCTGCCTTGCATGTTACTTTGTCGTTGGCTCTGCGATCCGGTTTGAGAAACATATCCCTCTTTCACTTCTTCTCTTGACGGAATATATATCTGTTCCCCATCTGTCAGTTTTTGTGCCTGATTTACATAAGACGCCGCCGCCTTCTCCGTCATACCTCCTGCCTTTTCGACTGCTTCAAAAACTCGTCCCGCCTTCGGAAGCTGATAGACACCCGGAGTTTTCACCTGCCCGCACACATCAACATAGATCACATCACTGTCCGTATCTGCCTGCGCATCTGTCTCCTCTGTCTCCTCTGTTACCTCTGTCTCTGAATCCGTTCCCTCCAGTTGGGTAAATTCCGTCTCGTCCCTCACATCTTTTTCGCAGCCTGTGATCCCGGTCGCCAGAACCGCTGCGCATAAAAATACCACCCAAGGTGTAGTAATATAACGTATCATTTTTCTGCTATGCATAAAATCCTCCTTACAGATGTCGAAACTGTAATTACCTCTCTTATGCTTAGACAAGCTTATTTTACTATTTCCACTGAAAAATTGCAACTCCCACAAGGGCAATTAGCATACCGGTCACTTTTCGCCACTCAAGAGGCGCCTTTTCCACGCCAAACAGCCCCAGAAGCTCAATCACATATGCCACAATGAGCTGCGAGATTACGATTAAAAGCGCAGCCTTCGCGGGACCCAGCTGTTCCATGCTTTTTATAACCGTCCATGTGATCCCCGCACCTATCACACCGCCCAGCAGCACATATTTTGGTTCTACTTTGGCAATTGTCCCTATACTGTCTCTCCCGGCAGCGAACCACGCCGCAACGCAAAGAAGAAACGCGCTGAACTGCACCCATCCATTACTCACCCACATCCCGGTCGTCTTAGTCACCTGTGTATTAAACACTCCCTGTACGCTCATAAGCGCTCCGGAAAGTAATGCAATCAAAAAACCAATCATCCGATATACCCCCTTTTCTTAGTCGGTAGTGTCAAATCTACTACCCATTTTTAGTTCCAAAACCTTGATTTTAAGGGA
>CAZNXL010000073.1:0-8583 GCA_964577075.1 uncultured Dorea sp.
TCTGAGCCTTTTTCTTTTGGTTCAGTTTTTCATAGATTACTTGACACTACCCTTTTATTTTCCCTAAATAAATATAGAGAAATTATAGTATTTTTTATGAAAAAATGCAACCTCAACGCGCCCTTTTGTTACTGTCAGGCAAAAGGCAAAAAAAACAGAGTTTGGAAAAAAAAGATTGTAAACAAAAAAACAGAAAAGGTTGACAAACACATTCTTTGGTCGTATACTCTGATTGTTAACCTGTAAATAATATTAAGTTTACAATTAGGGAAGAAAAGATGAAAGAACAAAGCAGAACAAAAAATGTTATTTTGATCGGAATGTTTGCGGCAGTGCTGGCGGTACTGTCCCAGCTTTCCATTCCCATGCCCTCCGGGGTGCCGGTCACCATGCAGACCTTCGCAGTTGCGTTGATGGCATATGTACTGGGCTGGAAAAAGGGAGCGGCGGCAACTGCTGTCTACATTATTCTGGGAGCTGTTGGAGTTCCGGTATTTGCAAATTTTACCGGAGGAATCGGGATCATACTTGGGCCTTCAGGCGGGTTTTTCTGGGGCTTTCTGTTTATGGTGGTACTGTCAGGAATCGGAATGCAGCAAAAGAAGAAAGGTTTGCTGATTCTTCTTGGAACGCTGGGGCTGGCGGCCTGCCATCTTCTGGGAACGCTTCAGTTTATGGCAGTGATGCACATGAGCTTTGCAGAATCTCTGGCGCTGGTGTCTCTCCCCTATCTTTTGAAGGACGCCATTTCCATGGTTGCAGCCTATTTCGCAGCGCTGGCAGTAAGACGGGCCCTTGGCGCTGCCGGAGTTGCTGTTGAAGCGTAATCTTCGGGCGTGAACGTAAGCTTTTGCGCAGATGCGGGAAAGGAAAGAAAAGATGAACAGGGAAAGAAACCTTCCGGTACAGGAAGAAATGCTCCTTCGGGTGCATCACATCCTGTGCCTTCCCCTCTTTATGGGAGAGGGGTACAGTGACAGCTTCAGCAAGAACATGGCGGAAAGGAAAAGGTGGCTTGAGCAGCATCCGGACGAAAAGCTGCGGGCGGTCTGCAGGCCGGACAGGATCTGCACGGAATGCCCGAATCTGATTATGGCGGGGGATGGCTATTGCAGGAACGGAGATAATCATGCGGCTGTAAAGGATCGGACACTGCTGAAGCTCCTGGAACTTCAGGAGGAAAGCCTGTATAGCTGGAAGGAACTGCTGGAAACAGCTGTCTGTCATGTGAGGAAGGCGGACTTTGACGCAACCTGCAGAAATTGCCAATGGTATAAGGAAGGGTTGTGTTCTTATGAAAAATGGCAGAGAAAAGTTCTTTCGTTAAAAAAGGATTTTCTTCAACTTATATAACATATGAGAATTCATTCTATTTCTGTTCATCACACTATCTGGTAAATACATACAATCCCAACAGACAAATGATCATTCCTGCCAGTTTGGTAACCGTAATAGGTTCTCGATAAATAAAATAGCCAACCAGCATTAGTGAAACCGCAATCAGCGAACTATAAAGCACCTGTGCGACACTGATCTTCCATCCCGCCTTATACAGAAACAGAGCCCCAGCTTCGGCGCCTATAATTGATATGCCCAGCAGGAAAGTTGCCCAATTTACTTTTCTTACCTCATGGAACAAGTGATCATTCTTTCCGGTAATCATCCTTGTCACGAAAAACAACAGCAGACATCCAAAAGCACTTGTCAGATAGGAGACAACCAGCGAAGCAAATGGATTTACGTCCTGAGATGTCGATTTAGCAGCTATATTATAAAAAACATTACCAATCACAATGAGGATAACCGGCATATAATATCCCAACCTAATTCTCCTTTCCAGGCTATTTTAGCGATCCTGCCATTCCGGCAACAAATTCCTTCTGCATTACGAAGTAGATGATGGCTGAAGGTACAGTTGCAATCAAAACACCTATCATCAACGTTCCGTAGTCGGTCGTATATGATTGTCCTAGAGCTGACAGAACCATCTGAAGCATTCTCGTATCATCAGACTGTGCCACCAAAAGAGGCCACAGATAATTATTCCAACTGTTCATAAATGTAACAATTGCGCCTGCTGCATAGGTAGATTTCATAATCGGCACAAAAATCCGGCAAAATATTTTGAGCTCACTCATCCCGTCAATCCTTGCCGCCTCTATCAACGCAATCGGGAAACTCATAGTATTCTGACGGAAAAAGAAAATCAAAAACGCTGTAGAGATATATGGAAGTATCATCGCACCCAGCGTATTCATTCCAACCAGACTGAGCGCCGGAATATTGCGCATGGCCGCAAACATGCGATATAACGGAACCATGATAGAGCTAAACGGAATCATCATTGTCAGTAACAACATATGAAAGACTGTATCTCTCTTTTTACTCCGATACACAACAAAAGCATATCCTGCGAGTGAACACACGATCAGCGCCAGTAAAGTAGTCACAACCGCAACAACAGTAGTATTGACCAGTGCACGCAGGAATCCTTTCTCCGGCTGCAGAAGATTCTGTAGGTTAACCAGTGTATTCGTTCCAAATGTCATTTTATGGCGCACGACATCTGTAGATGTATTAGTGGCACAGATAACCATCCATATAAAAGGAAAGATTGATACAAACGCCACAAGGATCAACACCAGATACTGTACGAAAAGCATGATGTCCTTTTTCAACTTTCCCATCTTAATCCTCCCCCGTTACTTTCATTTGTACCATAGATAATATCGCTATGAAGATGGCAACAACTATGCAGATTGCCGAAGCATATCCGAAATCAGGCACATACTTAAAACAGATGTTATACACATACTGTGAAATTGTCATCGTTGCATTTCCCGGACCACCGAGAGTAATATTCTGCACTTCATCGAACAGCTGCAGAGTACCTACTGTGGAAGTAATACTTGTAAACAGTATGATCGGCTTTAAGATCGGCACGGATATCCGGATTAATGTCTGGAAGCCATTTGCCCCGTCCAACCTGGCAGCTTCATAAATCTCCGGATCAATATTTTGCAATCCGGCAATATAAAAAATCGCATTATAACCTGTCCATCTCCATGTGATGACAATTATAATAAGTATTTTGGACCATACAGGGTCATTCAGCCAAAGAATCGGCTCATGTATAAGACCAATTTGTGAAAGGAACGCGTTAAACACACCTTCATTGGCAAAAATCGTCTTCAAAGTCAGTGAATATGCAATAGAGGATGTGATACAGGGCAAAAACAACGCTGTCCTGAAAAACCCTTTAAAATGGATCTTCGGATTCTGCAGAATCGACGAAACAACCAGTCCCAAAAAAAGCATGATTGGAACTTGAACCACTAAATATAATACTGTGTTAAATAATACCTTTCGAAAAGTCGCATCTTTAAATGCCCTCGAATAGTTTTCCAAGCCAACAAAAGTCATATTGCTGCCTGTTCCGGACATAAATGCAAGCCGGAATGCCGCAAGAATCGGATACAAATTGAATAATAACAAAAGAATGCTGGCCGTTGTAATGAATATCCACCCTATACGGTTATTACGCCTCTGCATGGGTAATACCCTGTTTTTCTTCATAATACATCTCCTATCTCCTAACATTTCTACACTCAACTTTGTTTCTATTTAAATCGGGACGGCCGCTTGAAGCAGCCGTCCATGCTTTCTAGTTAGTGATAGCGGAAACACGCTCCTCAATGATCTCCAACTCTTCATATATATCTGTGCCGCTTAATATATTCGGCATTTCTTCCGAAAAAATATTAATAATATTTAACGTATCATCGCCATAAGCAACTCCCGGAACACTTTCCTGCCAGTCATTTAGTTTCTTCAAAATCTGATCATTTCCAAAGAATTCATCTTCATTTTCATAGTTCGTAAAGTTCCCATCATCCACATGCGTGCTCAGATAATCAATAGCCACAACACATTCATTCAGAATCTCTGTGTTATTCGCAATAGTCTTGTCCAGAAAATCCACAGCAGTATCGACTCCGTCAACATTATTCAGCACATAGTAGGCAGAACCGCCATAGTTAGAATAGTTAACAGAACCTGATCCACTCATTCTCGGAGTCGGTGCGATCGCCCATTTGCCGGTTTGATCCTCTGCAGTCTTAATGGATGGAGTGATCCAGTTTCCAGTACAGATTCCAGACATCGTTCCATTTACCAAACCTTCAACTTCTTCGTCCCATCCCGGAACATCATAAACAATTCCGCTTTCCATCAGTCTCTTGTAAGTTTCGAGTGCCTCTGCGATAGCTTCATTTCCTGCAATATTCAAAGTTTCTCCGTCTTCCTTTACAAACCAGGTACCAGCCGACTGCATCATGATCGGAATTAATTCAAGCTCACCCGGATGGTTGTGCAGCACATAAGTACCAGTAACCTCTTTCACTTTCTTTCCAATCTCAATAAATTCATCCCATGTAATATTTTCCATATCCTCTGCCGTATATCCCGCTTTTTCAAACAGATCCGACCGATAGAACAACGCGCTTACACCACTGTCAAAGGGGACTCCATAGCAGTTTCCATCCAAACTCATTGCTGACAGCTTATAATCTGCCCAATCATCGGGATTGATAATATCGGACATATCACGGATAGCATCCGGGAAAGAATGAAGATATCCGCCAATACTTAAGTCTTCAATTAAAACTATATTCGGTAGGCCTTCATAGTTATCTGCCGCCAATGCTGTGTTCAATTTCTGCAGGATATCTTCTCTTGCCTTGTTTTCTACATTAACTGTAACATCAGGATTCTCACTCTCATAGTATTCTTTAGCAATGTTTAGCGCCCTGATGTTGAAGTTTTCATCCCAGGCCCAAATAGTAATCTCTTTTGCTTCCGAATCCGTTCCCGCACTACTGCTGCCCGATCCTGCCCCGCAAGCTGCAAGACCAAGCGTCAGCGCTGCTGTTAATACTGCTGCAATTACCTTTTTTAGTTTCATCAAACTTTCCTCCTGTTTAAATAATAATTTATATATTGTTCCCAATTATATATACAATGAAATCTCAACCATCTGATCCTTAACATCTGTACGGTCTGTGTGGATTACCACAGATGCTTTCTGACAAATCCCGGTAGCTTTTGTCCGAACCCAAAACGCCAATGAACCGCCGGCCGCAGAACGAATGGAGGATCCGATCAGTTCGATATCTCCAGACACCTCAATGGATGCTGCACCGTTGTGATTATACATTCGGTTTCCTTTTTCGTCTGTATAAATACATTCAATCCTTGTCTCATCCTGCTCGCTGTTACAAAGCTTTCTGTCATCTGCCCGAACTGTGAGACACAGATGTGGATTTGCCGGGAATTCCCTGCGAATCACTTCTTTCCCGTCTATATAACCGATAATTACAGATCCTGCCCACGGCACCTGCCAAAATTCTCCGTTTTCACTTACAAGGATCGGCGGATGTGCAAGCGCTGCATATTCCTGTGCAGGGTAATATCTCCTGACAATATCATTCGAAAGTTTAACATCAATATAATCACAATTTGTCATTACCCAAAATGGCGCAATATTCGAGCGTTCTCCCCGTCCAACAGTAGCACAGGGTTCCAGTACCACCTCATCTGACGGATCCTTCTGGCTCTTGAATGCATATGCCCCCATCTTTGGAACACGGAACATATCAAAAATACCATGATAGCAGATTTTTTCATGTAATGAATGATCACTGTGAGTATTATAATCAAACGCACACCAGTTCATAATCCCAAGATATCCATCATTGATCATGGCATCCTGCAGACCATTCAGCCCGAGCAGAGTATGTTTTTCCTGCCGTTCCTCATGATCCCATGGTCTGACAGGGAAGTCCGCCCCTATGTATTCAGCTACCAGATAAGGGGCGCCCTCCGGTCTTCCGGTTACAATCCTGGGCTCTGTCAGTCTACCCGTTGATATCCCATCCTTTGTCCCACTTGCAGGATAATCGTTGAAACTGTAGATATCTTCAATCAGATTGCTATGCTTATGATACCGATCACCGGTAGTTGGTCTGGTCGGATCCAACCGCTTGCATAACTCATGCGTCTTCGTATAAAAATCATCGTCATCCAGCGTTTCGTTCAGCCGTGTCCCCCAGATAATGATTGAAGGATGATTGAAATGACTGTTCACCATATTCTCTATATTATCCAGACTGGCCTGTTTATAAGCCTCATCTCCTATTGAACCCCATCCGGGAATCTCCTCAAAGATTAACATTCCGACCTCATCTGCCCTGTCCAGAAAATAGTTAGACTGCATATAATGGGAACATCGAATAATATTCATCCCATATTCTTTTAATAAATCCACATCTTTTTCCTGAGCCCTTTTTCCCAGCGCGTAACCTACATATGGATAGGACTGATGACGGTTCGTCCCTATAAGTTTAATCTTATTCCCATTTACATAAAAACCCTTTGACTCTACATGAAGCGTTCGAAATCCTACTCTGCAGCGGAAAGAGTCTTCTGCCTTTTTCTCTTCGTTCTCAAAACTCAGGCTGAATTCCACTTCATACAGCGCCGGTTTACCGGGATTCCAGAGCTCTATATCCCGGAAAAGCTCACCTTCTAATACTACGCTGTTCTCTCCTTCAGGAACTGTAATTACTCTTTCATAACAGCGTACCGGAGATTCCTCCCCAGAAACAGTAACCCGTATGGTTGCTGTACCTTCTGTTGAGGCATTATTAAGATACAATTCCGGCTTCAGTATAACATCCCCACACCTGCCGTTCTCTTTCACCTCAAGGTCATATCCAACCTTCACATTCTTGATCACGCAGGCATCCTGATAATAGAGTTTCACATCCCTGTATATACCGCCATACAACAGGTAATCCACAATAATCTCACCATTTGGCGGAATATTGGGATCTTCATTAGAATCCACCACGCATATGAGAATATTCCTGCCCGGCTCCACATATTCTGTGATTTCAAAAAAAGCGATAGAATATGGCCCTTTATGCGTGCCTGCCTGTTTTCCATTTACATAGAGAGAAAAAGCCAGAGACACCCCGTCAAAAACTATAAATACACGCTCAGGTTTCTCCTTTGGAATCTCAATCTCTCTGGCATATGTTGATACCATCCATGTTGTCTTGTCATCAAAACAATCATACGGAATCTCTTTTACAGTATGCGGGATATTGACCAGTTCAAAATCAGAGAAATCCTTTTTCCTGAGAAACTCTTCGCAGTAGTCAGGCTTAAAAAACCACCCGTTGTTCAGTTTTTCTTGTATTTTCATTACCGTTCTGTCCTTTCCTTTTTTCAAATTATACTCAAAGCTTCTTTGAAAAGATAGAAAGATTCGGCACAAAACACTATAAATTCGTACCATTTCTGAAACTCTGCGCACAATAAGAAAAGAAAATATATATTTGATAATAATCAGAATACATGATAAACTTTTCGTAAATGATAGTTTTTTATATTCTAAATATGGGAGAAATTATGAAAAATATACGGTACGATATAGCCAAGATTCAATCACTGTTAGAACAATTCAATATTCTAACAAATATCCTTGTCACCCTGTATGATCCAGATGGGAACATCATCACATCTTACCCGAAGGACGATTGTCTGTACTGTTCCCTGATCAAAAGCATCCCAGAAGGTTTGTCAAACTGCATTCATGCAGATATGTCTTCTTTTGCAAAGGCAAAGCAAACGGGGAAATGCATCATTTATAAATGTCATGCAAATCTTATTGAAGCAACAGCTCCTATTATTCATGATGGAATCCTTCTTGGTTATCTAATGCTGGGGCAGATTTCAAATTTAGTCGAACAATCTTCACTGGAATCTCTTATATCGACCACTTTGAAAAATTGCAATCTAAAATATGATACTGTGAAAGATATCGCACAGAAGATCCCTCTTAAATCTGACGCCCAGATTATGGCTGCCGCAAAGCTTCTGGAAGTTTGCATTTCTTATATTTTGCTGGAAAAGATGATCTATGTCAGTAAGCAGACTTTTATCAATGATTTAAACTCATACTTGTTGTCACATATTGATGAGGACCTTTCTGTAAACAGCATTTGTGAAAATCTGAATATCAGCCGGAGAAAGCTATATGAATACTCTCATTATTACCTGCAGCGAAGCATTGCAAAGCACATAAAAGCAATGAGAATAGAAAAGGCGAAGGAATTGTTAGAAACGACAGATTTACCTGTAAGTATCATATCGGAAAAATGTGGATTTACTGACTATAACTATTTTTGTCGTATATTTAAACAGGAGTGTGGCTGCTCTGCCAGCGCACACCGTTCTCAGCATCTGGTTAAGTAACTACGGGTATCAAAACAATATTGGAAACACAGGACACTTTGGTCAGACGGATATTTTGCGTGCAGTATAGGACAAGTATCTCAGTCAGTGATTGAAAAATAGATCCAATCTCAGAGCTGATTAAAAACTTACGTTGCGTATCCACACACCCAAAGGCATGTGATTTTGCAACTGATAATTTATAAAGAAGGGCGATTCCCGATGTGTTCGGCAACGAAAAGGAACCTCCACCGGAGCTTCCTTTCGCATGCTTGGCAACAAAAA
>CAZNXL010000074.1:0-4053 GCA_964577075.1 uncultured Dorea sp.
CTTGGATTTACATATAAAGCGGTCAATACGATGGATTCCATGATCGGATATAAGAATGAGAGATATCAGTATTTTGGAACAGCGGCAGCCAGGTTGGATGATCTGATGAATTTTATCCCTGCCAGAATCTCGGCGCGGCTTATGATAGGGGCGGCATATTTTTGCAAAATGGACTGGAAAAATGCAATCGATATCTATCGGCGCGACCGCAGGAACCACAAGAGTCCCAATGCAGCTCAGACCGAAGCGGTGATGGCGGGGGCGCTTGGTGTACAGCTTGCAGGGAATGCGTGGTATTTTGGAACGTTATATGAGAAGCCGACCATCGGTGATGGAAGACGGGAGATTGAAATTGAAGACATCCGGAGGGCGCACAGGCTTTTATACGGGACGGCGGTATTAGGAGCAACTGTTTTTTCAGTGATGAAATTAGTTATCATATTGGTATGTTTTTGATAAATGAGGTATGTTAAGAGCAAAGGAGGGAAAAGCAGTATGGGTCAGAAAATTTATTTTGACAATGGAAGTACGTCATGGCCGAAAGCTCCGGGGGTTTCGGGGGAAATGTCTGAGTTTTTGGAAAACGGGGCATTTAATATCAATCGGGGAAATTATGCGGGAGCCTACGAAGTAGAAGAGATCGTACTGGATACAAGAGAACAGCTTGCGAGACTGTTTTGCGGGGCGGATTCCAGATATGTGATTTTTACTCCGGGAATTACTTATTCTTTGAATTATTTTATCAAGGGCTTTCTGAAGGAAGGAGATCATGTGCTGGTGAGCGGGCTGGAGCACAATGCTGTGATGAGACCGTTAGAGCAGATGAGATCCTGTGGGGTCATTTACGATGTAGTACCGGCGGATGATGAAGGAAATCTGAATCCTGATGAGTTAGAGACATTGATAAAGCCTTATACAAAGGCTGTGATCGTAACACATGCATCCAATGTGTGCGGAACGATCGTGCCGATCCGGGAGATTGGTGAGATCTGTAAAAGAAAAGGAATATTTTTTGTGGTGGACACGGCCCAGAGCGCGGGGACCATTCCGGTTGACATGAAAGAATGCGGCATTGATTTTCTTGCGTTTACCGGACATAAAGGACTTTTAGGCCCTCAGGGGATCGGCGGCTTCCTTATATCAGAACGCCTGAATGAAAAGATGGTTCCCTATGTTGCCGGCGGAACAGGCAGTCAGTCGGATTCTCTCCTGATGCCGGAAAATCTTCCGGATAAATATGAAAGCGGAACGATGAACCTTCCGGGGATCATAGGCTTTCATGCAGCGCTTAAGTATCTGGAAAAAACCGGAATTGATGTGATCCGTGAAAAAAAGATGCGCCTGACGGGATATTTTCTGGATCAGATCAGAGAGATTCCCGGGATCCGTATTGCCGGAAGAGATGACGTAAAGCACCGTGTTGCAGTAGTGTCGCTGGATTTTCTTACAATAGATAATGCGATCGCAGCGTTTGAGCTGGAACAAGAGTGGGGAGTTATGACAAGAGTGGGGCTTCACTGCGCGCCAATTGCACATCAGTCGCTGAAGACGTTTCCGCAGGGAACCGTTAGATTTGCTTTTAGTGCGAACAATACCTTTGAAGAGATCGATCGCTGTGTGGAAGGGATTCGGGCATTGACTCAGGCTTCATGACACTATCCATAAAGAATATCAATAAATACGAGCGAATATTATAATTTTCAATCGACGGGATAGCCGTATTTCATAGTTTCATTTACGCAAAAATGATACACTGACTATAGAAACTCACTAAAAAAATGTATCACTAAAGGAGGAAAAATTAATATGGCTGACAATCGTAAAATGTGGGAAGAATTGGGGATGAATCTGGAACTTCATGACCAGTTATGTGAAGTTCTTCCTCAGGCGTTTGGAGATGTATTTTTGTCACAGGAGAACCGACCGGAAGGCATGGACTATTATGATATGGTAGTTGCGGATATTCACGGTATCAGGCCATCTGAGCTTATTGAGCATCAAAAAAAGGGCGGGAAGGTATTCGGGACATTCTGTATCTATGTTCCGGATGAGGTGATCTTTGCAGCCGATGCGATTGCGACAGGACTTTGCGGAGGTTCCCAGTTCTGGGTTCCGGGCGGTGAGAAGGTGCTGCCGACCAATACCTGCCCGCTGATTAAGGCATCGGTAGGCGCAAGACTTGACAGGACCTGTCCGTTTTTCAGGATCGCGGATATGTACATAGGGGAGACAACCTGTGATGGTAAGAAGAAAGCATGGGAGATCCTTTCTGAGGATGTTCCGGTACATGTAATGGATCTGCCGCAGATGAAGCGCGCAAAAGATGTAAAAGCATGGGCGGAAGAGATTACGGTATTGAAAGAAAAGGTAGAGGAATTTACAGGAAATAAGGTGACGGCTGAGAAACTTGCCGGAAGTATTAAGTTGATCAATAATAAGAGAAAAGCGATGGCAAGATTATATGATTGTCGTAAGAATGAGACTCTGCCGATCAGCGGTACAGATGCATTAGTTATCTCTCAGATTGCATTCTATGATGATCCGGCAAGATTTGCACAGATGACAAATAAGCTGTGTGATGAGTTAGAGCAGAGGATCAGGGACGATGTAAGTGTCGTTCCGGCAGGCACAAAGCGTATTATGTTGACAGGGACACCTCTTGCGATCCCGAACTGGAAGCTTCATAATATTGTAGAGACAAGCGGAGCGGTTGTTGTCTGTGAGGAGATGTGTACAGGAACGCGTTACTTTGAAAATTATGTTGATGAGACGAAAGAGACTGTGGATGACCAGATTATGGCAATCGCAGAGCGCTATATGAACATTAACTGTGCCTGCTTTACACCTAATCAGGCGCGAATTGATGATATTTTACGTTTGGCGAAAGAGTACAAGGTTGACGGTATCATTGATGTGAATCTGAAGTTCTGCAACCTTTATGATACAGAAGGATATTTTGTAGAGCGCGCGATGAAGGAAGCAGGAATCCCGATACTTGGAATTGAGACGGATTACACAGATAGTGACGCACAGCAGCTTCGTACAAGGATCAGTGCATTTGTAGAAATGTTAAATAACTGATATGAGGAAAGGTCCTATGCAGAAGATACAGCATTATATTTTGTTTCCCAATCACGATAATGCCATGCGTCTTTATAGAGAATTAAAGCAACTGGGGGTTTGGGCAGCGATTGCCCCTACCCCCAGAAGTGCGAGCAAATGCTGCGGCGTGTCTTTGATGATCAGAGAGGAAGATACGGATAAGATTTTAGAGTGTATTGAGGAGAATCAGATTGAGATCCTGAAAATTGCCGCGGTGGAAAAAGATGTGAACCCGTACAGGGACAAATATTGTTAGATAGGTAGGAAAGAGATGAATTACGTAGGAATTGATATCGGTTCTACGGCTTCAAAGGTAGCTGTGATCGGTGAAAAAAAGCTTAAGTTTGTACTTCCCACAGGGTGGAGCAGTAAAGAGACCACCATGCTGATCAGGGAAAAACTCTTGCAGGAGGGGATAGACGTTCTTTCCGATGAGGCAAAAGTGGCAGCAACCGGGTATGGAAGAATCGCTGTAGATTTTGCGGATTATGTAATTACAGAGATTACCTGCCATGCCAGAGGCGGAAGACAGATGGCGGGGGATGACTGTTCGATCATTGACGTAGGAGGACAGGATACAAAGGTAATCTTAGTTTCCGGCGGCATGGTGCAGGATTTCCTGATGAATGATAAATGTTCTGCGGGAACCGGAAAGTTTTTGGAGATCATGGCAAACCGGCTTGGGATCACCCTGCAGGAATTATTTGACATGGCGGCGGCAGGGACGGTGCTTCCAATCAGCTCACTCTGTACGGTGTTTGCAGAATCGGAGGTGATCAATTATATCGGGGAAGGAAAGAACCGGGAAGACATCGCGGCAGGCGTTGTGGACTCTGTGGCGGCCAAGGTTGCGCAGTTAAGCCAGAGAAAGACATTGTCAGATAAGGTGATCTTAACAGGGGGATTGAGCCACAGTAAATATTTTACAGATATTCTTTCTCAAAAAGTCGG
>CAZNXL010000074.1:4063-8420 GCA_964577075.1 uncultured Dorea sp.
TGTGGAGCCGACAGTGGATGGAAGATATGCCGGAGCGATCGGAGCGGCATTGTTAGCGAAGGAGAAGTCAGGAAAAGAGAAGTCGAGGTAATAGAGCTGTAAAGAAGTGATCGGCATATAAAAAAGATTTATAGAGGAGACGGAGATATGAGAAGAGGAGAAGGAGCCTGTCTCGTGTGCGGGAAACCGGTTGTATATTATCCGGAGGCCAGAAGGATGGAATGTGTATTCTGCCATAAGACATTTGAGAGCTATGCCGGATGCGAGGATGGTCATTACGTGTGTGATGAGTGCTACGGGGCGAAGGGAATTTCAGTTATCATGGAAGGCTGCGGGAATGTTGTAAATTTGTGCATTTCTTCGTATAATAAAAAGAAGAAAAGATTATCGAGAGTCAAAAAGCAGGATAGTAGATAAGTTCGATCTATCAGTCAAAGAGGCGGAAAAATATATGAAAGAAGTTTAAAAGATTTACGAGATGCGAAAAAGAATGACAGAACAAAATTTTGTGCCGCAATTCCACGGCGGCGATATTTACCGCAATCAAATTAATATGGATTTTTCCGTGAATTCCAATCCTCTCGGACCGCAGCCTGAGGTGGTAAAGGCGATCAGAGATGCCGCGGCCAATATCTCGCAATACCCGGATGTTTATTGTGAGAAGCTTTTGAGTGCGTTATGCTCCTTTGAGCAGGTGGAGAAAGATCAGATCATCTGCGGGAACGGCGCGGCAGAACTGATTTTTTCTGCGGCGCTTGCAGTAAGGCCGAAAAAGGCAATGCTCCTTTCACCGACATTTTCAGAATATGAAAGAGCGCTTCGAATAACAGATACGAAGATTACATACTATGAGCTTAAAAAAGAGCAGAAGTTTCTGATCCGGGAAGATATCTTAGAGGATATTACCGATGATATGGATATCGTGTTTCTATGTAACCCAAACAATCCGACAGGACAGGTAACTTCAAGAGAGCTTTTGGAAAAGATCACGGAAAAATGTTGGGATTGTGGGGCATATTTGGTGTTAGATGAATGTTTCCTGGATTTTTTAGATATGCCTGAAGAATATGAGATGAGAGCCGGGCTTGAGAGGTATAAGAATCTATTGATCGTGAAAGCGTTTACAAAACTTTTTTGTATGCCGGGGCTTCGCCTCGGGTATGCGATGAGCAGCGACAGACAATTACTTGACAGGATGGATCAGGTAGTGCAGCCGTGGAACGTATCCGTACTTGCACAGGCAGGAGGGGTAGCCGCACTTGAAAATTGCAAAGCTTATATTGACAGGACAAAGATACTGATGAAGGGGGAGCGGGCATTTTTGATTCGGGAGATTCGGAAACTGGGATATATTGTATATGGCTCAATGGCGAACTATATTTTTTTTAAGGCAGAGGAGGACCCGAAAGAAATTTCTCTGTATCAGCAGGCATTATCGGCGGGCATTTTGATCCGTGACTGCTCGGGTTACCGCGGACTCGGCAGGGGATACTACCGGATCGCAGTCCGTACAAGGCAGGAGAATGAGAGGATGATTGCATGGCTAAAAGGATTATGATCCAGGGCACTATGTCTAATGCAGGAAAGAGCCTGATCTGTGCGGGATTATGCAGGATTTTTAAACAGGACGGATATAAGGTGGCTCCGTTCAAATCTCAGAATATGGCGCTTAATTCATTTATAACAGAAGACGGTCTGGAGATGGGAAGGGCACAGGTAGTTCAGGCGGAGGCGGCAGGGATCATCCCTTCGGTAGAGATGAATCCAATCTTATTAAAGCCGACCAATGATGTGGGTTCACAGGTGATAGTAAATGGCGAAGTGCTCGGGAATATGAGCGCCAGAGAGTATTTTTCATATAAGAAGAAATTAGTGCCGGATATCAGGAAGGCATTTCATAAATTAGAAGAAGAGTATGACATTATCGTGATCGAAGGTGCGGGAAGTCCGGCGGAGATTAACTTAAGATCAGATGATATTGTGAATATGGGATTGGCAAAGATGGTGGATGCACCGGTTCTTTTAGTGGGAGATATTGACCGTGGCGGTGTATTTGCACAGCTTTTAGGAACGATCATGCTTCTTGAAGAAGAGGAAAAGGATCGCGTCAAGGGACTTATCATTAATAAGTTCCGGGGAGACAAGACGATACTTGATCCGGGGATTGTGATGCTTGAAGAGAGAGGAAAGATTCCAGTGGTAGGGGTAACTCCTTACTTAAAAGTTGAGATCGAGGATGAGGACAGCCTGACAGAGCGGTTTTTCGAAAAAAAAGAGAAGCCGAAAGGTATTGAGATCGATATTGCAGTTATAAAGGTTCCAAGAATCTCTAATTTTACGGATTTTATGCTGCTTGAGAATCAGAACCGCGTTTCACTCAGATACGTAGAGAGGGCGGAGAAACTGGGCAATCCGGATATGATCATCCTTCCGGGAACCAAAAGTACGATGAGTGACCTGCTTTGGATGCGGCAGAATGGACTGGAGGCCGCTATTTTAAAGGCACATGCGCGGGGAAGTGTTATCTGGGGTATCTGCGGGGGCTATCAGATGCTGGGAAGAATGCTTAGAGATCCAAAGGGCGTGGAAGGAAAAGGTTCTGTCAGAGGGATGGGACTTCTCCCGATGGAAACTGTGTTTGGAGAAAGTAAGAGAAGAACAAGGGTAAGAGGTCAGTTTCAAAAGGTGGATGGAGTTTTCGGGGGACTTAAGGATCTTTCGTTTGAGGGCTACGAAATCCATATGGGGGAGACGGTTTCTTTAGAGGGACGGCAGGAAATGAAAGAATTAACTGAAATTACTGATTCCGTTACCGGAGAGAAGCGTTTTGACGGGTTGACAAAAGGTGAGACCTATGGAACTTACGTACACGGAATTTTTGACAGAGACGAAGTGGTTACGGAGATCGTAGACAGCCTTGCAGGGAAAAAGGGAATTCCTGTTAAGCAAGAGAGCGGTATGGATCTCAAAGCTTTTAAAGAGGTGCAGTATGATTTGCTTGCCGACGGGCTGAGAGCCCATATGGATATGAAGAAAATCTATGAGATCATGGGACTTCCAGGAGCTAAGAATTCTGCAAGTGGAATTGAGGAGAAGATGAGATGAAGATTGAAATAGAAAATGTACTTCCGTCGGAGATAGAAAAGAAAAGTTTTGAGATCATTACAAAAGAACTTGAGCGGGAAAAAATCATGCTGCCTGAGATACATGCCCCCATAATCAAACGCTGTATTCACACGAGCGCTGACTTTGATTATGCAAAGAATCTTGTGTTCTCTGAATCTGCTGTAGAGCGGGCGTCAGGAGCTCTCCGGGACGGAGCATCTATCGTAACAGATACACAGATGGGACGCTCAGGAATTAATAAGAAGCGCTTAGCCCGGTATGGAGGAAAGGTCTACTGTTTTATGTCAGATGAGGATGTGGCGGAACAGGCAAAGAAAAACGGGACCACAAGGGCGGTAGCAAGCATGGAGAAAGCCTGTGAGCTGGAGGAAAGATTGATTTTTGCCATAGGGAACGCACCGACAGCCCTGATCCGCCTGTATGAATTGGTGAAAGAGGGCAGGATCACTCCGGAATTGATCATCGGGGCGCCGGTGGGATTTGTGAATGTAGTACAGTCTAAAGAGCTGATCCTTACTCTGGAAAAAATACCTTACATCGTTGCGAGAGGAAGAAAAGGCGGAAGTAATATTGCGGCGTGTATTTGCAATGCGCTGATCTATCAATTACAAAAATAAAGGGAAAAGGTGTTAAAGAGCAGCGAATCGATATTATTGTATCCATTCCTTCATGACATCTACGGAGAAGTTCAACTGTTCTTCTGTGAGTCCCTCGATATCGATGAACTTTCGAATATTATCCATATAATGGTCATAGATGATCTGGCAGATCAATTTCTCATCTCCGGCGAGACATGCCTTGTACAGCGGCAGGTGATGCTCATAGGTCTTAAGGACGCGTTCGCCGACCTTATCCGGTATCCAGAACAGGTCGAGGGTGGTGCCGTATCTTAAGCTGTGCCAGAACCTGACCAGCCGCTTTAAGCCGGACATACGCACAATGGCGCCGTGAAAGTCGTGGTCATATTCCAGCATCTGTTCATTGTCCTCCTTACGAAGTCCCTTCATAAGCCTGAGAGAATCCTCAAGCGCCGCGAGGTTCTCCTCCTTAAATCTGCCCTTGCACATTTTGACGGCGATAATCTCACAGGTCATGCTCATAAGGTAGATTTCGTACAAGTCCTGCAGCGTCAGGAATTTCACAGAGCATCCGATGTTGCGGGAATACTCTACGAGACCCTCCTGTTCAAGCTGGCGAAGCGCCTCCCGGATGGGGCCGCGGCTGATGCCAA
>CAZNXL010000075.1:0-8325 GCA_964577075.1 uncultured Dorea sp.
CTCGAAAAAGGACTTCGTCTTCCTTCAGGACATCCAGACTTACACACAGGAACTAATTAACGAGATCAAATCCTCGGACGGCGCCTTCCGCCACGATAACCTGACAAATACCAAATGTCCTCGCTGCGGCAAGCGGATGCTCTCCGTCAACGGCAAGAACGCCAGACTCCTCGTATGTCAGGACAGAGAATGCGGATACCGGGAAACCATCGCGCGCTTAAGCAACGCACGATGCCCGAACTGTCACAGGAAGATGGAGCTGGTCAAAAAGGGCGATGAAGAAACCTTCGTATGCTCATGCGGATATAAAGAAAAATTATCCGCATTCAAAGAAAGGCGCAAAAAGGAAGGCGCCGGAGTCTCCAAAAAAGATGTCCAAAAATACCTGAAAAAGCAAAAGGAAGAGCCGATAAATAACGCATTTGCAGCGGCATTGTCGGAGATAAAACTCAATGAGTGACTTCCCCGCACTGATCACATAATACCGTATCGTACTTCCACCCATGCCGGTAGTGAAAGTCGGTGCGGTATAATTCTATCCTAAAATACACTTGCCTGCTCCCATCTCCGATCGGCGGCTGCCTGCCTGCGATTTCTTTTATCATCTTCTCCCGATCAATCGGATACCAGTCATTCAACACCACAGATAGCCAGACTTCTGTATGATTGCCTGACGAGACAACTGTCGAGCGCTGTACTTCGTATCCTTTTTTCGGTCTGAATGCGACAATGAACAGAACAATCATGGCAACAAGGAACATCATTGTCTTCTTTTTATTCATTTTCATCCCTCATCTCTTCATTTCTTCTGATAAAATATTTAGAAACAGTGTATTTATATACAGTGTAAATTAATACATCTATTTTTTCAATCATAATCTGGTTATACTGAATGAAAAGAAACGGTGTGATGTGATATGAGTAAGATAGTGATCGAGATAGAGAAAGTGTTAGCCGAAAAAGGCATCAGCAAAACACAGCTTTGCTATATGTGCAGACTTCAGCGCACACAATTGAATAATTATTGCAAAAACAAGGTTTCCCGAATCGACTTAAACACTCTCGCAAAGATTTGTGACTATGTTGATTGCGACATAAACGAAATCCTTCGGTTGGAAAAGGAAGAATAAAAAAAGAAAATCCTATGGAATTGAGCGCCTTTTGGCATCCTCTCCTTCCACAGGATTTTCTTTTTCTCTATCCTTCTTCTAATTAAATCTCAACGCCTCGATCGGATTCTTCTTTGCCGCTTTATTGGCGGGATAAATCCCAAATACGACCCCGATTCCTATAGAAAAGAGAATCGAAAGAATGACAACACCCGACGAAAGACCGTATGCCACCCCGCCGATCACGTTAATGATCTTTATTATGATTGCAGAGATGCCGATCCCAAGTAAGCATCCGATCAGACTTACCATCAATGCTTCGATCAAAAACTGCATCATAATAGCGCTTCGACCGGCTCCGATCGCTTTCCGGATCCCTATCTCCCTTGTCCGTTCAGTTACGGATACAAGCATGATGTTCATGATCCCGATCCCGCCGACAAGAAGGGAGATCCCGGCAATTCCCCCTAACAGCAATGCCAGCGTCCCATTTACATCTTCCATCGCTTCTGCGATGGAAGATTGATTAAAGATCGCGAAAGAGTCCTCATCATTTTCAAAACGCTCCAGGAGCATATTTTCTAACACGTCCTCGGCTGTGTCCATATCATCTTCTTTGGCCGATATGCAAAATGAATTTATATTCAGGGTTGCATTCTCCGTCAGCCGGATGAATGATGTGTACGGAATGTACGCTGTATAATCACTGTCGGATGTTGAAGTAAGAGAATCATCCTCAGCGAGTACTCCTATAATGAGAAAGTCCTTTCCATCAAGGCTGATACTTTCCCCTAAAACATTCATCCTGCCCATAACATCCTCTGCAAGATCGGCGCTTATCACTGCTACATTGCTGTGGTTATCCACATCCGGCTGCAGAATAAAACGTCCCATCGACAATTCCAGCTTCTGAATGTCCCTGTAAGCCGCGGTTGTTCCCGTAATATTGGCGCTTTCCTCCGTGTAAGCGCCTGATGCTGTAACCGTGCCGGCGGATGTAGGAGCAACCTCCTCAAAGATTTCATTGTCAGCAAATTCTGAAAGTGCAGAGAGCTTTATCGGCTTGTCATGGTCATCTGAAATTGTGACACTCAGCATATTGCTCCCCAGCGCGTCAATAGAATCTGTAATGGATCCTGTCGCCCCGTTTACCAACGATACAAGGACCACAAGCGCTACCACCCCGATAATAATTCCAAGCATTGTCAAAAATGAGCGGAGTTTGTTAGAAAGTACTGCTTTCACCGCCATCTTCATTGACTGTAAGATCAAGCTACCACCTCCCCGACACACCCATCTTTCATACGAATTCTCCGTTCTGCCTGTGATGCAATCGATGCGTCGTGAGTAATAAGAACAATCGTATTGCCCTGATCATGCAGTTCATGAAACAATTTCATAATCTGACCTCCCGTAGTCGAATCCAGATTGCCCGTCGGCTCATCTGCCAGAAACAGAGAGGGTTCCGAAACCATCGCCCTGGCAATCGCCACTCTCTGCTGCTGTCCGCCTGATAACTGGTTCGGTCTGTGTTTTCTCCGTTCATAAAGATTGACCTTTTCTAAAACCTCTTTTACCCTCTGCTTCCGTTCATGAGCTGGAATCCTCTGGTAGATCAGGGGAAGTTCAACATTCTCTTCCGCACTCATATTTCCGATCAGGTTAAAACTCTGAAAGATGAAGCCTATCTTCCGGCTCCTGATGGCAGCCAGTTCTTTTTCCGTATAATTCTCGATGGATTGACCGTCTAACAGATACTGCCCTTCATCTGCGATATCCAGACATCCCATAATATTCATGATCGTTGATTTTCCGCTTCCGGACGGCCCGATGATACTCACAAATTCCTTCGGACGGATGTGGACATTTACGTGATCCAGCGCCCGAACCTGCGCATCCCCGATCCGGTATATCTTTGATACATCCTTAAATATAATCATGCCCGGCACCTCCCTAATTCTGAGAACCTCTGTCACCTCTGTCAGAGCCCGATCTGGACGGCATATCCCCGGACGGCATATCCCCGGGAACTCCAAATTCTCCGCCTGAACCTCTGCCATTAAAATCGCCCGGCATCTGCGAAGTCTCATCATCTTCACTGTCTGTCCTTGTATAATAAACAGTATCTCCTTCATCAAGACCGCTTACAATCTCAACATTCTGTCCGTCTGAAAGCCCGGTCTCCACCGTCTTCTCTCCCGACAGACTGCCATCGCTATCCTGTTGAGTATATACAAATACCTCTTCACCTTTTTGCTGCAAGGCTGTCATGGGAAGGATCAGCACATCTTCCGCTTCACTGATCTGTATCACTGCGGAGGCGCTCATGCCTGTTCTCATGTTTTCGTCCATAGGAACTGTTATTTGAACCTCATATTTCGTGCTTCCGCTCCCTGCCGAAGCAGATCTTGCTACCTTTGTCACTGTTCCCTCATATTCCTCGTCTTCCAGGGCGTCCAGGGTAATGACCGCCGTCTGATCTTCCTCTACAGATAAGATGTCAAGTTCGTCAACATCCACTGTAACTGCCGCCTTTTCCTGCTTTTCAATGGTAAACGCAACAGCCTCGTAATAACTGTAATCGCTTTCAGACGCATCGCCCGATCCTGTTGTCGTACCGGATGAGGAGCTTTTTGACGCACTTCCCGATGCGCTTCCTGAAGCATGATTAGATGCATTTCCGGTACTTGCTGATGACTCTTTAGAGTTATCAGTCGAGGCAGCTTTTTCTGTTGTTTTTTCGTACCTTGCCGTTATCTTCAGCGTATTCCCGTCACCGGTACCGTAAATATTCCAGCTGAAGGAAGCAGCGCTGATGATCGGGAGTTGCTTTTCTGAAAAAGTATAACCGCTCTTAGCTTTCAGTACAATAGTTGCTGTGTAGATAGTTCCCCCCTGAAAGGTTTTCCCGCTGCAATCCCAGGAAATCGTTCCCTGATACATATCGGTCTGCGTAATGGAAGTCTGAGGAGCCTCTCCTGTAACAGGAGTTTTTACGGAAAGTTGTGAATAATCGCTGATAACCGTCGGTTCCGTTTCGCTTTCGTTACCACTGTCATCGGCATCCGAGTCACCCTCTTCTGTGCTGTCCATGTCCGCAGCCAAAAACAAAATCTGTTCATCCTTTTCTCCCTGCCCTGTGGACATTTGCGAGGCTGCTGTGCCGCTTCCTGACGCCGTATCAGAATCTGCCCCGGACGATGCATTCTGAGATACTTCTGAATCCTCACTCACGTTGACCTCACCTATAATTCCATCGGTGGTAGCCGTGATCACGGGACTTTTATGTAATTTTACAAGCTCATCCTCCACCGCTTCCAGTTCGCTTTCTTTTCCTTCCAGTTCCTCCGTTTCCAGATCAGACAACCCGCCTGCATCTAAGGTATCCTCTATAGATTCCAGACTTTCCCTTACTTCCACTAAAAGACTGGTAACGGAGACTTTGTTCAACTTTGCAAGTGTCTGTCCCTTCTTTACTTCATCGCCGCTCTCCACTGCGATCTCTTCCACCGTGACTCCCGTCGGCACAGTAATATCTGCTATAACCGCCGCCTCCAGATTCCCGCTTGCCTCTATCGTATTGCTGATCGTTCCTTTCGTTACAACAGTACTCTGAGCAGTCGCTCCTGCTTTTTTGCCCTTGCCGGCATTGCTTTTTGTAAATACAGCAAAAATTACCACACCCAGTATTACGATCACGGCAATTACGGCAAACCAAAAATATTTCTTCCTGGACTTCATAAATCTCTCCTCTTATATTTGCGTTTTTGTACGCTAATAGTCTATCTTTAAACTGTGAAATTTTGTTGGTGAAATTGTGTTCATTTCCTGAAAATTCTGTGAAACGCCCTCTGTTCCTGTCCCTCTTCATACCATGTGGGTGATTCCCATATCTTTCCTATCGCAATGTTCCCTTTCAGAATATCACCTGATTTCCCTCAATTGCCACAACTGCGTTAAGCGGCAACGTCAGGGAATCACCCACATGTCCGGCTCTTACGTTACATACAGCCGGAACCTTAACATCCTCAAGGACCTCCTTTACCGCCGAAAGACCGCTCCCCGGACGTCCTGTATCGTCGCAATGGTTCAGCGCACCTATGATAATCCCCTCCGCCTCATCAAGCTTCCCCGAGAGCTTAAGCTGTGTCATCATCCCGTGGATCCGATATGGCTTCTCATTGATCTCTTCTAAAAACAGGATCTTTCCTTTTGTGTCAATCTCATATGGAGTCCCCATAAGGCGACTGACCAGCGTGATATTTCCTCCAACCAGCTGCCCCTCGGCGCAGCCTTCGTGGATAATTTCTATCTCTTCATTATTAAAATTGCGGATTTTTGTCCCTCCCGCACTGTCTGCACCAAACCCTGTAAGCATGTGGATCAGAAATTCTTTTGCCTGCTCTGTCGTCGGTCTGACCGGACTGTAAAGTGATGGCCCATGATACGTGATCAATCCCGTCTTTTGTGCAATCGCTATATGAAGAGCTGTAATATCACTGAAACCTGCAAACACGGGCCGATTTTCTCTGATTGCCTCATAATCTATCAGATCCAGTAACGGCATCGTCCCATAGCCGCCCCAGATACAGATGATCCCCCGGTTTTTCGGATCACGCACTACGCGATTGAAACGCTCCGCCCTTTCCCATCTGTCTGCGCGCTTGAATGCCATATCCTCCGCGACAGCAACCTCGAAGCCCTTCTCTTCCAGATATTCAGAAGCCGCCTTTAACGCCTCATCTGTATATGCATTTGCCGGATCTATCAAACATACTCTCTCACCGTGCTTTAGCGGCTTTGGATATAGATAACTCATAAGGAAGATCCTCCCGTTTATTCTCACATTTATTTCATAACCATATGCTCTCACCATTGCAGTCTGCATGAATTTATGATAACATCTTTTGCGAGAAATTATCAATTCTTTTCATTATATATGTTGACAAAACATTTTATTAGCGTTAAGATATGTTTAGTTTTCACGCTTTAAACAGTTAAAATTTTACAGTGTGACTATGGAGGCTATCGATTATGATTATTGTATTAAAACCACGCACAAAACAACAGGAGATTGACAAGGTAATTAACCTTATCAAAAGCAAAGGGCTGGATACCCACATCGTTCAGGGTACTGAGATGACTGTCATCGGATGTATCGGAGATACTACCCGAATAGATGCGAAATTATTTGAAGTGAACCCTCATGTTGACAAAGTTATGCACGTACAGGAACCTTATAAGCTGGCAAACCGAGCATTCCATCCGGAAGATTCCATCGTGGATGTATCCGGCGTTAAGGTAGGCGGAGACCATCTTGCCATGATCGCGGGCCCCTGCTCCGTAGAATCTCTCGATCAGGTGTTGGAAATTGCCCGTGCTGTCAAAGCTTCCGGCGCCAATCTGCTCCGCGGCGGCGCATTTAAGCCGAGAACCAGCCCGTATTCTTTTCAGGGGCTTGGACTTGAGGGCCTTGACATCTTATGCGAAGCCAAAAAAGAGGTTGGCCTTCCGATCGTAACCGAACTCATGTCGCCGGATTACTTAGATATCTTTAATGAAAAAGTAGATCTGATCCAGATCGGCGCCCGCAATATGCAGAATTTTGATCTGTTAAAACAATTAGGACAGCTTGACCGCCCGATCTTGTTAAAGCGGGGATTAAATGCTACTTATGAGGAATGGATCATGTCTGCGGAATATATTATGGCATCCGGCAATGAGAATGTCATATTGTGCGAGCGCGGAATCCGTACATTTGAGACATATACAAGAAACACTTTGGATCTTCAGAGTATTCCGGTACTCAGACGACTGACTCATCTTCCGGTTATTGTCGACCCGAGTCATGCCGGCGGAAAATGGTGGCTGGTTGAACCTATGTCAAGAGCCGCTGTTGCCGCAGGCGCTGACGGATTGATGGTTGAAGTCCACAACAATCCGGAATGCGCTCTGTGTGACGGCGCTCAGTCACTGAAGCCGAAAAAATATGATGAATTGATAAAGGAAGTATCTCAGATTGCAAAAGTAATCGGAAAGACGATCTAGCGGAGAAGATGATGAAGCTGAATGTAGATCTGGGTAAGAACAGTTACCCCATTTATATTGAAAATAATATATTGGCAAATGCAGATACCCTGATAGCGGAAGCATTTTCTGGCAGGCGCATTATGATTATTTCTGATGATAACGTCTATCCGCTGTATGGTGACGCCCTGACAAAGAGCCTTGAGAAATCTTACGAGTGTCATCACATCATATTGCCTCACGGAGAAGCTTCGAAGAGCTTTCAGTCACTGCCTGCCCTCTATTCCGCTATGTTGGATGCAAAGATTTCACGAAGCGACGCCGTGATCGCCCTGGGCGGCGGCGTGATCGGTGATCTGGCGGGATTTGCTGCCGCAAGTTTCCTTCGCGGAGTCAGATTGATCCAGATTCCTACCTCCCTTCTCGCACAGGTTGACTCTTCTGTGGGCGGCAAGGTTGCCGTCGACCTTGAGCAGGGAAAGAATCTTGTGGGCGCCTTTTATCAGCCGTCTATCGTACTGATCGATCCGCTTGTGCTGCATACGTTAAGCAGACGATTTATCAACGATGGCATGGGAGAGGTGATTAAATACGGGTGCATCAAAGATGCGGATTTATTTGATACTTTGGAATCGCACAGTTCATTTGGAGATTTAAAGGATGAACTGCCGGCCATCATACATCGCTGTGTAGATATTAAAAGAATTGTTGTCGACCATGACCAGTTCGATACAGGTGAGCGAATGCTCCTAAATTTTGGTCATACATTGGGACATACTATAGAACAGTACTATCAATACGAACGTGAGAGTCACGGTGAGGCTGTCTCTATCGGTATGTATCAGCTTACTCTTATGGCAGAAGCCGAAGGACTTACCACTCCGGGATGCGCAGCGCGTATCCGGAATGTCCTTGAGATGTACGGGCTGCCGTATGAGTGCGGGCTGCCGGTAGGATCCCTGACCGGAGCGGTCAAACTGGACAAAAAAAATCTTGACAACCATCTGAACATTGTACTTTTACATGAAATTGGCGACAGCTATATCTATCCGACTTCTATCCGGTTTTTTGAAAAGTATAACGACAGATTGATATAAGACACGGGAGGAACTCATTATGAAACTTCAAGGGAAAATCGCAATCGTTACCGGAGCCGGCAAGGGGATAGGACGAGACACGGCCCTGGCAG
>CAZNXL010000076.1:0-8249 GCA_964577075.1 uncultured Dorea sp.
TCTCTTCCTTTTTCCCTGAAGAGAATAGTTCATCGCGCAGTAACACATTGATCTCTCCGCCGAGGAGGATACTGTACATACAAAAATACATCCACAGCATGATGAGCACGATCGTTGTAAGGCTTCCGTACATACTGGAAAATCCTTTGAATATATCCAGGTAGACCGAGAAGATCCAGGAAACAATCATCCACCCCAGCGCCGCAAAAGCCGCACCCGGAAGCTGCTTTATGAATTTATCTCTTCTGTTCGGGAGAAATTTATAAATAAGCAGGCAGAAAACCACCAATACCACCGGAGAAATAATTGTTCTCGCTTCAATCAGCCAGTCGGCTGTCCTTGACATAAACGGTATATGTTCCAAAATAAAGATATTCAGCGAATTGCCAAATACCGATAATATGAGCAGAAGAAGAATAACCATGATAAACATAACTGTGTATAATGTCGCCCGCACTCTTAGGAATACGTAATTTCTTGTTTCCTGGCAATTATAGATGCAATTAAGCCCCGTCGTCACCGACAGCACGCCTTTTCCCGCTGACCACAACGTAATCAGCAATGTGATCGGGATGATCCCTGTGGACTGATTATAAACCTGATTCACAATTGAAGTGATCAAGGAATCCACCGATGACGGGAACACCTGAATCACCGCAGTCATAACATCCGCCTTCGTTACAGGTGTATACTGCACCAGCGTAAGCAATAGTAAAATAATAGGTATCATACAGAGCATAAAAAAATAAGCGGCCTGCGCAGCATACGCGCCCACATGTACTCTTGACACTTCCGCCGGTATTTCCAATACTCTCCCTGCAATCTGCTTTAGCTTTAGCTTTTTCATGATCCACCTCTACAATATGACCTAATTCTACCTGATTATCTCTTATTTGTCCATCAAAACCAATGTAAATTTATTTTATACTTTCGCGTTTTGTACACACAACTCCGCCTTCAGATATCTTACGATTCGAGGCAGAGCAAAATCACTGGCCATAAGATATCTGAAGGCGGAGTTCGTCCGTCATAATGAATTAAATTTTTATTTCGTCAAAAGCATCATGATCTCATTGCTTCTCTGTACGAATGCTGTCATCTCATCCGGATTCAGCGGTTTATGCGCGATCATCGCAAGATCATAAAGCTGTTTACAGATAAGGGATACATTCTCATGTTCCTTATGATCCACTATATACTGTACCAATGGGTGATTTGCGTTTAAGATCAATGTCCCTTCGTTACCCATGTCCATTCCCATTGTTCCCATACCGTACATCTTCATCATTTCCTGCATACGCCGGTTCTGCTCGGATAAAGTGATCATAGATGCCACTTTGTTATCTTTCAGCTTTTCAAGCTTAACCTCCAGTTTTTCGTTACCGAGTTCCTTGCGGAAGATCTTTGAAAGGCTGTCTTCTGTCGTCTTAAATGATTCTTTATCCGCCTCTGCGACTTCTTCTTTGGTCGTTTCTGTCACATCTGCATCAATTCTCTGGAATTGGATATTTTCATTGCGCTGTTCAAGCTGAGTGATAAATGGCGAGTCAATATTGTGACTCAGGATCACTGCGTCCTGTCCCTGGCTTCTGAACAGATTAATGTACTGGCTCTGCTGAATCTCGTCTGTCACATAGAAGATGGTAGTCTTTTTCTCTTCCTTTTGTTCGGCATTTTCACCGTCAGCCTGCCCGGAATCTTCGTCAGCAGCCTTATTCTCAGTGTCAATTTCTCCGCCGTTCTCTTCGATGCAATCTTTAAGCGTCAGATATTTCCCATCAATATTCTTAAACAGAACAGAATCCTTCATCTTGTCACAGAATTTTTCATCCTTTAAGCATCCAAATTTAATAAACGGGCTGATGCTGTCCCAGTACTTTTCATAATCCTCTCTTTTTGTCCTGCACATTCCGGAGAGCTTGTCTGCCACCTTCTTAGAAATATAATCTGCGATTTTATTTACAAATCCGTCATTCTGCAATGCACTTCTTGAGACGTTAAGCGGAAGATCCGGACAATCAATAACTCCCTTGAGTACCATCAAAAATTCCGGAATGACCTCTTTAATATTGTCAGCGATGAACACTTGATTATTATAAAGCTTGATCGTGCCTTCTATGGAATCATATTCTGTATTGATTCTTGGAAAATATAAAATTCCCTTTAAGTTAAACGGATAATCCATATTCAGATGTATCCAGAATAACGGCTCTTTGTAATCCAAAAAGACCTTGCGGTAAAATTCCTTATAATCCTCTTCAGAGCACTCGTTTGGATGTTTCGTCCAAAGTGGATGGATGTCGCTTAATGAAACCGGTCGCTTCTCAATCTTAACCTTTTCTTTTGCTGGAGATACCTCTACCATTTCCTTTTCGCCGTTTTCATTCTCTTTTTCTTCCATCTTAGCTTCTTCATGGATATGCTCAACAACAATGTCTGTATCTTTCAGATCCGCCTCATCGATCGTCTCATACTCTTTCTCGGCGTTCTCCCTGGAAAGGAAGATCTCTACCGGTATAAATGAACAATACTTTTCAATTACTTCTCTTACGCGATATTCATTGGCAAACTCAAGGCTATCCTCATTCAGACACAAGGTGATCTCTGTTCCGACGCTCTCTTTATCTCCGTCTTCCATCTCATACTCTGTACCGCCGCCACTTACCCAGTGAACCGGCGCTTCTCCTTCCTTATAGGAAAGAGTATTAATGTGTACCTCATCTGCGACCATAAATGCGGAATAAAATCCAAGGCCAAAGTGTCCGATCATATCATCTTCCGTTGTCTTGTCTTTATATTTCTCTAAAAATTCTGTTGCTCCTGAAAATGCAATCTGTGTAATATATTCTTCTACTTCATCCGCAGTCATACCAAGACCGTTATCAATGAATTTTAACGTCTTTTCTTCCGGATTAACTACCACCTGAATCTTTGCTTTATAATCATCGGGAAGCTGATATTCTCCTATTACATCAAGCTTTTTTAATTTCGTAATCGCATCACAGCCATTGGATACAAGCTCTCTCACAAAAATATCGTGGTCGGAATACACCCATTTTTTAATGATTGGGAATATATTCTCGCTGCTGATTGATAAACTTCCTTTTTTAGCCATTGCTATCACTCCTATTTCTATATTTTCTATTTCTTTTTTTAACGGTATTTCTCCGTTTTTTCTAAAGGATATAATAATACCGGAAAAAATAAAAGTCAATATGAAATTAGCACTCTTTTTTATTGAGTGCTAACAATTCCATGAAATTTCTAAAAAATTTATTAATTTCATTCCACTGTAATATCATTATAAAACATTTTCAGTATTTCCTTATAATCCTTTCCCTGTTTTGCCATCTCATTGGCTCCGGTCTGACTCATGCCGATGCCATGACCAAATCCTCCGCCTTCGATAATAAAATGATCCTTCTCCTTTTTAATCGTAAAAAAAGCGCTTGGAAGCAAATCTCTGCCCTCCGTCTCGCTGCCATCCTGCTTTTTGATCGTATATGCACTGCCGCCCAGGGCGCTGCGGATCTTATTTTCCGTTTTCACAGTTATATTGCCTTTGTCTCCGTATGCCTTCATCACAAGAGCAACATCTCCGGGTCCCCGTTTTGTTATCTTGATTTTTTTTAGTCTCCCGATATCTTTTCCCGTATTAAGCCCGATAAGATCGGACAAAGTTTCCACTGAAACTGTAACGCTCCAGCGATACCACGGCAGATCTTTTTCGTAATATCCCTGGTCCCCTTTGATCTCTACCGATTTTAAATACCCATTATCTTTTCCCGGTTTTGTCCCCCATGCCTCCGTTGTAGTTGTCTTTCCGCAGGAAGTTGAATAATAATAGGTTGTTGCCACTTTCCCATTGTACATAACTGCTTCTCCGGCGGTCTCTTTAACCGCCTGCGAAGCTGTATCCGATTGAGCGGAATTATTGTATACCTGATAATCTGTACTGTCATTGACATGTGCCTCGTATTCCGGATAAGAATACTTTTCCATCTGTCTGTATGCATAGCTTCTGGCGCACACGGCCTGCGCCTTCAGCGCCTCCAATTCATAAGAGGATGGCATCTCGCTGGGTACTACGCCGCACAGATAGCTCTCCACCGGAAGTTCATTGATGATCACAATCCCTTCTGCCGTACCTCGAAGCTCTATGGTCCCTGCGTATTCGGGAACACCATCGCCTCTCTTGAGGCTTTTGATCTTCACCTTTCCTTTCACGGCCCGGATCCGCACACATCCTTTTCTTAACCATTCATGATCAGGAGTGATAGTCAATGTCTTGTTTCTTTTATATTCTTTCCTTTCTCTGCCGTTTTCTCCATATGTAACCGTTAATCCGGAAGATGCGGAAAGCCTGATTTCAGAATGAGCAATATGTTTAAATCCATTTGTCATGATCAATACGCGGATATCCGGGTTGTCCTCCTTTTTTACGTCCTGTTCTTCTTTATTATCGGCAGCCTTCTCCTTCACATCCCCATCCTTTTTTATCACTTCCGCTGACTTGCCGGCTTCTAAAGTTCTGTTATTCTCTCCCTTTATCGCAGTTGTCAGTCCAACCACGACAAACGCCGCGGCTAAAATCGCCATTCCATAATAAAGCTGGCGATCTCTTCTCTTCTTTATACTACTCCGTCTGCCCTTTTTCTTTCTTCCCAAATCAGCCGCACCCCTTAATAATTTCTTTACGATAAAAAGACAGCCGTAAACGGCTGCCTTTATCTTTTGTATGTCCCCAAAATGCCGGTTCCTGTATTTTGACTCCTAGCCGCAGCCAGGTGGGTGTCCGCATCCGATTTTCTGCCTTCCCTTGCACAATGAGGGCCTGACATATTACGGAGATATAAGAGTCCCGTTTAAAGTTTTGTAGGTTCAAAATTACAGAAATTGTCGAACATTTCAGGTTTCCAACTAATGTTATTATACCCCGTTTTTTTTAATATTACAACTATAAAAGAGTGGGTTGCGATATTATTATATATTAAAATACTTTTTATTTATTTTTTTAATATATATACAATATGCCACCAGAGCGACAAGAACAACCCCAATCATAACCAAAAGCAGCTTGTTAACATTTCTGACAAAGGCATGATACATTCCTATTCCTCCATATATCAGAGTAATAATTCCAAGTGTCAGTACGAGCGGCTGTACTTCCCTGCAGTATCCTTTAATATCCTTGCATTTATTCGCATCTACGCCCTTTGGCAGTAAAAGAGATTCTGCGATTTTGTTTTTAAACCTGGCCATATAATAAGCATACATGAAGTAACAACCGAATATTATAGATAATATTGCAAATAACTCATTCAATCCTGCCATATCCTATCACTCCTTTTATTTTCTCAGGATGTCTTTGACCGTCGCCTTCATTTCGTCCGGATCGCACTCGATCCTGTGAAGCACATTGGCATCTAAGATATCTCTAATCGCCTGAGGCATCTCGGTCTTCGAAGTCTCCTGAAGTTTTTCGAGAAGTTCAAATTCATCTGCATCCTTATATGCATCACTGATAGATGTCATAACGCTCTTTACAAATTTGTATGGACTCGCAGTGGAGGCAATCACACATTTTTTCTGTCCTCCGCACATCTGTCTGCACACGAAAGAGGCTACTGCTGTATGAGTATCTATCACATAGCCCGTCTTTTCATAAACTCTTCGAATTTCTTCCGCAGTCTGCTCCTCTGTAGCATACCCGCCCGCAAAATCCGTAAGCTTCTCTTTCATGTCAGCAGAAATCTCATATTTTCCATTTTTTTTCAGTCCGTCCATCAAAGCCTTCGTCTTCTCGGAATCCTCTCCGGCAATCAGATAGATCAGTCTCTCAAGATTACTGGAGATCAGAATATCCATGGAAGGTGACGAGGTAAGCACAAAGTCCCTGTTCTTGTCATACACACCCGTCTTAAAGAAATCAAACAACACTTTGTTCTCATTCGAAGCACAGATCAGCTTATCAATCGGGATCCCCATTTTCTTTGCATAATATGCTGCAAGAATATTTCCGAAATTGCCGGTAGGCACTACAACATTGATCGTCTCTCCCTCTTTAAGATCTCCGTTATCCAGAAGTTTCGCATAAGCATACACATAATAAACAACCTGCGGCACAAGACGCCCGATATTGATAGAGTTGGCAGATGAAAACTGATACCCCCGGGCGCTTAACTCTTTCGCCAGCTCCTGATCCTCAAACATAGCCTTAACGCCGCTCTGCGCACTATCAAAGTTTCCGTGAATTGCGACAACATCTACATTATTTCCTCTCTGTGTAACCATCTGGAGCTTTTGTACCTTACTTACTCCGTTCTTCGGATAAAATACAATGATCCTTGTGCCTTCTACATCAGCAAAACCTGCCAGCGCTGCTTTTCCTGTATCACCGGAAGTTGCCGTCAATATAACAATCTCATTCTCCACCTGATTCTTCCTTGCGGAAACCGTGAGAAGATGAGGCAATATAGAAAGCGCCATATCCTTGAATGCTATTGTTGCCCCGTGAAAAAGTTCCAGATAATATGTATCATCCACTTTTGCAAGAGGCGCAATCTCTTCCGTATCAAATTTACTGTCATATGCTTTTTTAATACATTCTTTAAGCTCTTCCCCGGTAAAATCAGTTAAGAACTGTTTCATAACTGTGTATGCTGTCTCCTGATAACTCATACCCCTAAGTTCATCAAGAGTAATATCAAGCTTCGGAATGCGTTCCGGCACAAACAGCCCTCCATCAGGTGCGAGCCCTCTAAGAATTGCCTCGGAAGCGGTTACCTTTAGATTTGAATTTCTCGTACTTTTGTAATGTAGATCCATGTTATCACCTTTCTCCTGCTTTTTGCTCCTGCTTTTTGTTGTTCGTATATTTTACAAGCCCGCCGGCTGTAATTAATTTCTGCATAAATTCCGGGAATGGCTGTCCCTGGAACTGAGTTCCTTTTGTTCTGTCATAGATCTTACCACTGTCAAAGTCAACTTCCACTTCATCACCTGCTTCAATTCCCCTGGCAGCTTCCGGACATTCGATGATCGGAAGTCCGATGTTAATTGCGTTTCTATAAAAGATCCTCGCAAATGTCTCGGCAATTACACAACTAACTCCGGCCGTCTTAAGACAAAGCGGTGCGTGTTCTCTGGAAGAACCGCATCCAAAGTTCTTATTCGCCACGATCAGATCGCCCGGCTGCACTTTTTTCACAAAATCCGGATCAATATCTACCATTGCGTGGCTGGCAAGCTCCTGTGCGTCAAAGGAATTTAAATATCTTGCCGGAATGATAACATCTGTATCTACATTGTCTCCGTATTTGAATACATGTCCTAATGCTTTCATTATCTGTCACCTGCTTTCTCCGGATTCGCAATACACCCTGCAATTGCGCTTGCTGCTGCCACTTCCGGCGAAGCAAGGTAGATCAGCGAATCTACGTGTCCCATTCTTCCTACAAAGTTACGGTTCGTTGTAGACACGCACTTCTCACCGGCCGCCATAACGCCCATGTGTCCACCCATACACGGTCCGCAGCTTGGTGTATTTACCGCACATCCTGCATCTATGAAGATATCCACAAGTCCCTCTGCAATACACTGTTTATAGATCTTCTGTGTCGCGGGAATGACCATAACCCGCACATCCGGATGAACTGTATGGCCCTTTAATATCGCTGCGGCTTTTCGCATATCAGTAATTCTTCCATTCGTGCATGATCCGATCACTACCTGATCGATCCTGATCGGCTCCATAGCCTCTATCTCATCAATCGTCATTGCATTGCCCGGAAGATGCGGGAAAGCAACTGTCGGGCGCACCTGTGAAAGATCGATCTCTACAACCTCATCGTACTCTGCGTCTTCATCTGCCTCATACACTTTATAATCCTTTTTGGTATGCTCTTTCAGATACTCCTCTGTGAGCTCATCTACCGGGAAGATTCCATTCTTCGCGCCTGCTTCAATCGCCATATTCGCCATCGTAAAGCGGTCATCCATCGTCAGATTCGCGATACCGTCCCCCGTAAATTCCATGGATTTGTAAAGGGCTCCGTCTACGCCGATCTTTCCGATGATATGAATAATAATATCCTTGCCTGTTACATACGGTCCCGGTTTTTTGGTAAGAACGAATTTTATAGCGCCCGGCACTTTAAACCACAACTCTCCTGTGGCCATTCCAGTGGCAATGTCCGTAGTTCCCACGCCCGTTGAAAATGCTCCGAGAGCGCCATATGTGCAGGTAT
>CAZNXL010000077.1:0-8108 GCA_964577075.1 uncultured Dorea sp.
GAGCGCGAAGAAGCCGAGAAGCGTATGGAAGCCGACAGAAGGGCCGTAGAGGAAGCTGCGAGAAAGGCTCAGGCAGAGGCGGCAAGAAGGGCGCAGGAGGAAGCTGCGAAGGAAGCAGCAAGAAAAGCAGCGGAGGAAGCTGCGAGAAAAGCAGCGGAACAGGAAGCAGCGAAAAAAGCGGCGGAAGAGGAAGCTGCGAAAAAAGCGGCGGAAGAGGAAGCAGCGAAAAAGGCGGCGGAAGAGGAAGCTGCAAGAGAGATGTTAGAGAAGCTTTCCGGTACAAAGGAACCGGGAAAAGACATATTAGAGGAGAAAACTCAGAGACTTCCGGACGATATCCTGGAGTTAGTGGAGCAGCTTGAAAGTCGTGTTGCGTCTACCTCTGTACGCAAAGCAGAAAAGATATCGGAAGAAGATTTGGAAGACGAGTCTGATGAAGATGGATTTACGGACAGGGACTTTGTTGAGGGTGAGTTCGATGAGGACTTTGAAGAGGGAGACTTTATCGAAGAAGAGTTTGAAGAGTTTGACGGGGTAGCAGAGATAGAAGAGGGAGACTTTATCGAAGAAGAGTTTGACGAGGCCGAACAGGCAGGGACAGAACCGGATAAGCTTGAAGAGGAGGAACTCGAAGATGCCGGGTTTCAGGATGATTACGAAGAAGAGTTCGAGGAGGCCGAGCTTGGGGATGATTACGAAGAAGAGTTCGAGGAGGCCGAGCTTGGGGATGATTACGAAGAAGACTTTGAGGAAGCCGAATTTGAAGAGTTTGACGAGGAAGAGTTCGAGGAAGAAGAGTTTGAGGAAGCCGAAGTTGAAGAGGCTGACGAGGAAGAGTTCGAGGAAGAAGAGTTTGAGGAAGCCGAATTTGAAGAGGCTGACGAGGAACCATTAGAAGTTGAGGAACCATCTGAGGAAGAGATCCAGAAAAGATTTAACAAAGCAAAAGGCGGCGGAGTTCCATTTGACACAGGATTCGTAGTAACAGGCCGTTACGATCTGAATGCAACGAGCGAGATTGGATTGAAAGCCGGACTTACAGAGGAGCAGAAAAAGCTGTTTTCTTACTTTGTACCTGTCAGAGGTATGAGTGAGCAGATCGTAGAAGTTCTTGATAATGACCGCAGGGCGAGAAGAGAAGGAACGTCTAAGACAGGAAACCTTCTGGTAATCGGAAGAAAGGGTTCCGGAAAGACTGTTTTAGCAGTGGATATTGTAAAGGCGATCCAGAAGCAGAGAAATTTAAAGCAGGGAAAGGTTGCGATCGTAACCGGTGAGTCTCTGAATAAGAAAGAGCTCCCGAATATTATCCAAAAGCTTCGGGGCGGTGCGATTATCGTGGAAAAGGCAGGTAAGCTCAATTCCAGAACGGTCAGGGAGCTAAATCACCTGATGGAGAGAAAGACCGGAGAGATGTTGTTTGTGCTGGAGGATCAGAGAAAACCGCTTGAGAAGATGCTGATGGCGAATCCGGAATTTAAGAAGAAATTTACTTCTAAGCTGGAGCTTCCGATCTTTATCAACGACGAGCTTGTAACATTCGGTCAGACTTATGCGAAGGAGAACGGGTACAAGCTAGATGAGATGGGTATCTTAGCGCTGTACAGCCGCATTGATGTTATGCAGCGGGAAGATCATGCAGTATCTGTTGCAGAAGTTAAAGAGATCATGGATGAGGCAATCTCCCATTCACAGAGAGCGAATGTGAAGCATCTTGCAAGGAGAGTCTTCGGAAAGGGAACAGACGAATCAGACAGAATTATTCTGAAAGAAGAAGATTTTAAAATATAATTGTAAAGAAAGAGTTTTGACGGGTAAGATTTGTCAAAACTCTTTCTTTTTATGTTTATCTAAAGTATAATATTAATATCAAGATTACGTAGTAAGAGAGGGTACAAATATGGCGGAAAGAAAGAAAAAGGCGTATGAGGTAGGGGAACTTGACCAGTATCTTTTCGGACAAGGGAATCACTATGAGATCTATAAAAAGCTGGGCTCTCACAGAGTGAAAAAAGGGAAAAAAGAGGGCGTGTATTTTGCTGTTTGGGCACCGCATGCCAAGTCTGTATCTGTCATTGGGGAGTTCAATGAGTGGAATATAGAAGCGAACCCGATGGAGCGTCAGGAACCGCTGGGAATCTTTACCTGCTTTGTCCCTGATGTGGCGGAATATGCGATGTATAAGTACTGTATCGAGACCTGCAAAGGAGAATATATCTTCAAGGCGGATCCGTTTGCCAATCATGCGGAGATGCGTCCGGGAACCGCATCCAGGGTGGTGGATATCAGCAAGTTAAAGTGGTCGGATTCCGTATGGATGGAGAAAAGAAAGACGTGGAATTATATGCAGCAGCCGGTTTCTGTCTATGAAGCACATATCGGTTCATGGAAAAGACATCTGGGACGGGAGGACGAAGGGTTCTATAATTACCGCGAGTTTGCGAAAGAGGCGGTGAAATATTTAAAAGAGATGGGATATACCCACGTGGAGCTTATCGGGATTGCAGAGCACCCGTTTGATGGTTCATGGGGATATCAGGTGACAGGATATTTTGCACCGACATCAAGGTACGGGACACCGGAAGACTTTGCGTGGATGGTTAATTATTTTCACCGCAATAAGATCGGCGTTATTCTTGACTGGGTACCGGCACATTTCCCGAGAGATGCGCACGGTCTGGCTGATTTTGACGGAACTGCGACATTTGAGTACGCAGATCCGAGGAGAGGCGAGCATCCGGACTGGGGTACGAAGATTTTTGATCTCGGTAAAAATGAGGTGCAGAATTTTCTGATCTCTAATGCGTTATTCTGGCTTGAACATTTCCACGTTGACGGACTCCGTGTGGATGCAGTTGCGTCAATGCTGTATCTTGATTACGGCAAAAAGGACGGACAGTGGGTTGCGAATAAGTACGGCGGCAATGAGAATCTTGAGGCGATCGCGTTCTTTAAGCATTTAAATTCCGTAGTATTGGGAAGAAATCCGGGAGTTATGATGATCGCAGAGGAGTCTACTGCCTGGCCGAAGATTACCGGAAAAGTAGAGGAGGGCGGACTCGGCTTCAGCCTCAAGTGGAATATGGGGTGGATGCATGATTTTACAGAGTATATGAAGCTGGATCCGTATTTCCGTAAAGATAACCATCATATGATGACCTTCGCCATGAGCTATGCGGGAAGTGAAAATTATATCCTCGTATTGTCCCATGATGAGGTGGTTCATCTCAAGTGCTCTATGCTGAATAAGATGCCGGGGCTTGGATTTGATAAATATGCGAATCTGAAAGCCGGATATGCATTTATGATGGGACACGCAGGTAAGAAACTTCTGTTCATGGGACAGGAATTTGCCCAGCTTCGGGAGTGGAGCGAGGCGAGGGAGCTTGACTGGTTTTTGTTAGCCGAGGAGGAGCATCAGGCAGTCCAAAACTGGATGAAAGATCTGCTTCATTTGTATAAGAAGAATCGGGCGCTGTACGAAGACGAGGAGATCTGGAAGGGTTTCGAGTGGATAAACGCAGATGATGCATACCGCAGCATATTCAGCTTTATGAGACATTCCGAGGATAAGAAGAAAAATCTCCTGTTTGTGATCAACTTCACACCGATGGCGAGAGATGATTATCGTGTCGGAGTTCCGAGAAGGAAGCAATACAAACTCGTGATGAACAGTGATGAGGTGAAATATGGCGGGAAGGGCGAGGAGCGACCGGCCGTTTACAAGGCAGTGAAGCAGGAATGTGACGGAAAACCGTTCTCATTTGCGTATAAATTGCCGCCGTATGGAGTCGCGATTTTTGAATTTTAAAACTCAGCGCTTTAGATTTTTCAATTGACATTTGAAAAAGTCCGGAATATACTGATTAAAATAAAGGGGAGTAACTTACGTCTTGTGTGAGAGACGTTTGCGAATGCGTCAGTACGATGAGTGATCATTCGCATCGTGATGAAATGGTGAGACTTTTATTGCATAGGAAAAGTATGCAATAGAGGTCTCATTTTTGCTTGTCTGTATTGCTGAGAAATGGGAAAGATATTATTAAGAAAATTTCTTGCAGGAAAGCGAGGGAAAGAAAGATATGCTGTCAAGAGAGCAGGCAAAGGAAAATCAGGAGAGATATGGTTTCAATGAGTTAGCGGAAGGAAAGAAAAAGGGGATCGCACAGATATTTTTTGAGCAGTTTTTGGATTTTCTCGTAATGATTTTAATTATTTCTGCAATTATATCAGGAGTACTCGGTGAAGCGGAGAGTGCGTTGGTCATATTCATAGTGATCACGATCAATGCAATTCTGGGAACAGTGCAGACGGTGAAAGCAGATCAGTCACTGGATAGTTTAAAGGCGCTGTCAGCTCCGGCGGCGAAAGTAGTGAGAGACGGAGAGCTTATGCAGATCCCTTCAAGGGAAGTGACTGTTGGTGATGAAGTGGTGATAGAGGCGGGAGATTATATCCCTGCGGACGGAAAGCTCTTAAGCTGTGTGAATCTCAAGGTAGATGAGAGCGCCCTTACCGGAGAGAGTGTTGCGGTGGAAAAATCTATGGACGAAGGAAAGGAGGGTGCAGCCATCGCAGATCAGACGCACAGGGTGTTTTCCGGATGCTTTGTTACTTACGGACGAGGAAGCTATGAAGTTCAGAATATCGGGATGGCTACAGAAGTGGGAAAGATCGCGGGACTCCTCAGCCAGGCGGAAGACAAAAGAACGCCGCTTCAGCGCAATATGGATGAATTTGGCAAGAAGCTGTCCGTTATTATATTCGTATTTTGTGCAGTGATATTTGCTGTAAACGTGATGAAAGGCGGAGATATTGTCAATGCATTTTTATTTGCGGTTGCACTGGCGGTGGCGGCGATTCCGGAAGCGCTCAGTTCTATTGTTACGATCGTCCTCTCCTTCGGGACGCAGAAGATGGCAAGGGAACATGCGATCATAAGGAAACTTCAGGCGGTGGAAGGCCTCGGAAGCGTGTCAGTCATTTGTTCGGATAAGACAGGAACACTTACACAGAATAAGATGACTGTGGAGTATTATTACACAGATGGGCGTAAAGTTGCGGCAGAGGATATCGGCGTCGAAAAAGAGGGCGAAAACAGACTCCTTTTAAGTAGCATCCTATGTAATGATGCCTCGGTAAGGAAGGGGCAGTGTATTGGTGATCCTACAGAAACGGCGTTGGTAGATGTGGGAAACAGGCTGGGGATTTCGGAGAATTCTGTAAGGGAGGCATATCCGAGAGTCGGGGAGATTCCGTTTGACAGTGACAGGAAATTGATGACAACAGTTCATGCATTAGGTGAGCCCGGATCGGGATATCTGGCGGTGACAAAGGGCGCGGTAGATGTTCTGATGAAACGTCTGACCAGTATTCGAGACGGAGATGAGGTAAGAGTGATTACCGATCAGGACCGGACAGAGATAGAGCGTCGGAATCGGGAATTTTCTGAAGGAGGTTTGAGAGTCCTTGCATTTGCTTACAGAGAAATGGAGGTTTCGGAGGAGCCGGAAGAAGAGAATCTGATATTTTTAGGTCTGATTGCTATGATGGATCCGCCGAGAGAGGAGTCAAAGGCAGCAGTGGAGCAGTGTATCCGCGCAGGCATCCGTCCGGTGATGATCACGGGAGATCATAAGATCACGGCAGCGGCTATCGCGAAGCAGATCGGAATCTTACAGGAGGACTCTCAGGCTTGCGAGGGGGCTATGATTGAAAAGATGACGGATGAGGAGCTTATGGACTTCGTGGAAGGGATCTCCGTATATGCACGGGTGTCACCGGAACATAAGATCAGGATCGTCCGCGCATGGCAGGAGAAGGGCAATATCGTTGCCATGACAGGCGATGGCGTGAATGATGCTCCGGCGCTTAAGCAGGCGGATATCGGTGTGGCCATGGGAATTACGGGGAGCGAGGTATCCAGGGATGCCGCGGGAATGATCCTTACAGATGATAATTTTGCTACAATCATCAAGGCTGTGGAGAATGGAAGGAATATCTATCGGAACCTAAAAAATTCTATTCAGTTTTTGTTATCCGGGAACTTCGGCGGTATTCTCGCAGTCTTATATGCGGCGGTTGTGGGACTCCCGGTCCCGTTTGCACCGGTACACCTGCTGTTTATTAACCTTCTGACGGACAGTCTTCCGGCGATCGCGTTGGGATTGGAGCGCCATAAGGATGATGTTATGGATGAAAAGCCAAGACCGGCGGATGAATCTATTCTCACAAAAGAATATCTGTTAAGTATTGGCGCCGAGGGACTGGTCATTGCAGTTCTCACTATGACGGCATTTATGATTGGGTATGGAAAAGGAGGAGCTTTGTCTGGCAGTACGATGGCATTCGGAACGCTGTGTCTGGGACGTTTGTTTCATGGCTTCAATTGTAAGTCGAAATATCCGGTCGTATTTACGAAGGACTCATGGAATAATATATATCTTATAGGAGCCTTTGCAGCGGGGGCGGTTTTGATCACGGGAGTGCTGATGATCCCGGCGATGCAGAATATTTTTAAGGTTGTTACGTTAAGTTTTGGGCAGTTGATGACGGTGTATGGGCTGGCATTTCTCACGTTGCCGATCGTACAGCTCATAAAGAAGATAAGAAATTAAGGTGGTGTATGTATGGAATTAACGCAAGAGAATATTAGAAAGCTTCGGGGGCTGATTGTATTTACGGCGGTGATCATCGTCTGTTTGTGGAAATATGAGGCGTCTCTTGAGATATTGTCTTTTGTATGGGGAGTGGTATTCCCGTTCATACTGGGAGGTGCGATCGCGTTTGTGCTGAATGTTCCGATGAATTTCATACAAAGACACCTGTTTCCTGAAGATAAGATTAAGGATAAAAAGGCTGCAAAGAAGCTGGCGCGTCCGGTCAGCATTCTGATCGTACTGTTTTTAGTGATCGCGACGATCGGGATAGTTATGTTTATACTGATTCCGCAGTTAGGGAGGACGTTTGTGAATCTGGGGCAGAGTATTCAGGAGTTTATCCCGCAGATTCAGGAGTGGGCGGGCCTTCTGTTCCATAATAATAAAGAGGTTATGGGGCTTGTGAATGATCTTGAATTTGACTGGAATAAGATTATGGACGCAGGAATTGATTTCTTTAAAAACGGAGCAGGAAGTGTGGTAGATTCAACGATTTCCGCGGCAAGAAGGATCGTGAGCGGAATGACGACATTTTTTATTGCCTTTTCCTTTTCCATCTATGTCCTGGCGCAGAAGGAGAAACTACAGATTCAGGCGAAGAAAGCGCTGTTTGCGTTTGTGAGAAAAGGAAGAGCGGAGGCGGCATTGGAAGTGTTGTCTCTTACTTATCAGACATTTTCACATTTTCTTACGGGACAATGTATGGAGGCTATTATACTGGGGTGCATGTTCGTAGTGTCTATGGCGGCGCTCAGACTTCCGTATGCACTTTTGATCGGAGCGCTGATTGCATTTACGGCGTTGATTCCTATCTTTGGCGCGTTTATCGGATGTATCGTGGGAGCATTCCTGATATTCATGGTCGATCCGATGAAGGCGGTTATATTTGTCATATTGTTCCTGGCGCTGCAGCAGATAGAGGGGAACCTGATCTATCCTCATGTGGTGGGAAATTCTGTGGGCTTGTCGTCCATCTGGGTGCTGGCGGCGGTGAGTATCGGGGCGAGCCTCATGGGAGTCGCGGGGATGCTGATCTTTATCCCGATCGTGTCGGTAGTGTATGCGCTGTTCCGGGAAGTGGTGTATTTGAAGCTTAAGAAGAGGGAGATTGATCCGGGGATGATAGAGAACGGGGACTTGTAGGGAGCAGATAATATGGACAGGGCGAGGTGTGATATGACGATTAGTCGGTCGTATTACGTCTCGCTTATTTTTGTATAGAAAAATAAAAGATATAAAAATAGTGGAATAAAAGTAGCAGCGCTCATAGAGACGTCCGTATTTCTATTTATACACTATTTTGACAAAAAAGAAGCGTCGACAAAAATGTCAACACTTCCTTTGATGTTATAAGATGCTTGAATTTACAAGGCTTCTGATTAACCGAAGTATCTCTTAAGAAGACCTTCGAAAGCTTTTCCGTGACGAGCTTCGTCTCTTGCCATCTCA
>CAZNXL010000078.1:0-8061 GCA_964577075.1 uncultured Dorea sp.
TATCGAGGATGATTATGACAGTGAGTTCCGTTATAAAGGGAAGCCCATTCCCGCGCTGCAGGGGTATGACGGAGATGAAAAAGTGGTTTATCTGGGTACATTTTCAAAATCAATTGCGCCGGCTATCCGCCTTAGCTATATGGTTCTTCCAAAGCCGTTGCTCGGTGAATATAATGGACATCACCGATTTGTTAACTCCACAGTGTCGAAAGTGGATCAGCTGATCATGCAGAGATTCATAGAGGACGGGTATTATGAGCGGCATCTGAATAAGATGCGCGCCCTCTATAAAAGCCGGCATGATATTCTGATCGAGGCGTTGAAACCATTGTCTGACATCTGCCATATCTCCGGGGAGCATGCAGGAGTACATCTGCTGCTAACTTTTGAAAATGGAATGTCAGAAGAGGAATTAATCTTACGCGCCAAAGAAAATGATATAAAAGTATATGGCCTTAATGACTACTGCATCCGGGAGAACGTAAGATCCGAACCGACAATTCTCCTGGGCTATGCAAACCTCTCAGAAGACCAGATAAAAAAAGCAATTGGGATTTTAGAAAAATGCTGGAAATAAAGTAACGGGACAAAGTATATGACTTCGTCCCGTTCTTTCTATCATTATTGATTATAGAATGAAAGTTATTCGGTTACTTTTTCTTCGGCATCTTCAGCAACATCCTCAGTTCCTTCTTCAACATCCTCAGCAGCGTTTTCAGCTTTTTCTTCGGCAGTCTCAGCGACCTCTTCCGCCTTTTGTGCAGCGTCTTTTGCTGCATCCCTGGCAGCATTGTTAAGAGATACGTATTCACGGTCAGAAACGGATTTCAGATCGTTGTCAAGATCGAAGTCATCATCGTTAAAATCATCATCGAATTCATCATCTGATTCGGAATCTTTCCTGAAATAGTAAATGATACCTGCAACAGCACCGCCGATTGCAGCTAAACCTAATATGCTTTTGAGTATTTTTTTCATTTATGAATCTCCTTTCGCTCAGCAATAGATTGATAATAGTATCATTGTAATACTTTTTTTTAAAAAAAGAAAGAGGCAGGTGATATTTTTAATAATTTATGTTAGACTGGTGGTAATGTTTTTAAAAAGATAGGAGAGATTGGATGAAGAAGATTGAGGCACAGAAAACAGCGAAAAAAGGATTGTTCCGCATTGTTTTCAGCCGTGCGGGAATATTTTTAATATTGATATTGGCTCAGATCGTTTTTTTTGTAGAGACAACATTCCGTTTACAGGAGTATACAAGATATATATACGGGCTTCTCACGATCCTAAGAGTGGCGGTTGTCATCTATATTACAAACCGGAAAGGCAATCCGGCATTTAAGATTACCTGGATATTGACCGTGCTTGCATTTCCGGTAATGGGAACGTTGTTTTATATATATGTCGAGATGCAGGTCGGGACATCGTATATGCAGCAACGCCTTTCAGCGCTGAAGCTTGAGACGGCGCCCTATATGCAGCAGGATCAGGATGTGGTGGATGCTGTCTGGGCGAGTAAATCTTCCAATGCACAGTTGTCCTATTATCTGTCACACCAGTTAGGCTTTCCTACATACCGCAATACGGAGGTTAAATATTTCCCGTTAGGAGAATACAAGTTTCAGTATCTGGTCGGGGAATTGAAAAAGGCCCGCAAGTTTATCTTCATGGAATATTTTATTGTAGAGCAGGGATATATGTGGGGAACGATCCTTAAAATCCTTAAGAGAAAAGCAGCAGAGGGAGTGGAGATCCGCTTTATGTATGACGGAATGTGCGCGATCAACCTCCTTCCTTATGGATATCCGGAACAGCTTAAGAAGTATGGGATCCAGTGCAAGATGGCAAATGCGGTGAAGCCTTTTTTATCTACCGTTCAGAATAACCGGGATCACAGAAAGATCTGTGTTATCGACGGTAAAGTCGCCTTCACCGGAGGAGTGAATCTGGCGGATGAATATATCAATAAAAAAGTCCGGTTCGGACATTGGAAAGATACGGCGGTTATGTTAAAAGGTGACGCCGTACAGAGCTTTACGATGATGTTCCTTGAGATGTGGAATGTTGGAGAAAGACGACAGGAGAATTACCGAAGGTATCTGACACCGAAGAGACGGGAACTCAGACGGGAGATGGGGTATGTTATCCCTTATGCAGACAGTCCTTTCGATAATGAAAATGTGGGAGAAGAGGTTTACTTTCATATTTTAAATCATGCAAAAAAATACGTACATATCATGACACCTTATCTTATCCTGGATAATGAGATGATCACTACTTTGACAAGAGTCGCAAAGAGCGGAATTGAAGTTGTGATCATTATGCCCCATATACCGGACAAGTGGTATGCGTTCGTAGTTGCTAAGACTTATTATCAGGAACTTATCGAGAGCGGAGTGCAGATCTATGAGTATACCCCCGGCTTTGTCCACGCCAAGGTCTTTGTATCTGATGATGATACTGCGACAGTAGGAACGATCAATCTGGATTACAGGAGTCTTTATCTGCATTTTGAATGCGGCGCATTTATTTACAATAATCCGGAGGTTGATCGTATTGAGCGGGATTTCCAGCAGACACTTAAGAGGTGCTATAAAGTGACGCTCCTTGACGTGAAGAACAGGACTGTGCTTACAAAGCTGATGGGCCAGGTGCTTCGCCTTGTCTCGCCGCTTATGTAAAATAGTGTTTTACAGATGGGAGAAAATATAGTATAATGCATACGGTGGTTTTGACAAAACACGGAATTGAATGTCAAGAGAAAGATTGACAATACAGGAGGAATTGATATGGTAAAAGCAGTAGTAGGTGCTAACTGGGGCGATGAGGGCAAGGGCAAGATCACAGATATGCTTGCCAGAGAGGCCGATATTATCGTACGTTTTCAGGGAGGAGCCAATGCGGGACATACGATTATCAATAACTATGGTAAGTTTGCGCTGCATACTCTGCCGTCAGGAGTATTCTACGATCATACAACCAGCATAATCGGAAATGGAGTTGCGCTTGATATTCCGGTATTGTTTCAGGAAGTGCAGTCTATTGTGGACAGAGGCGTGCCGATGCCGAAGATATTAGTATCTGACCGCGCACAGATGGTTATGTCCTATCACAAGAATTTTGATGCATATGAGGAAGAGAGACTGGGAGGGAAATCTTTCGGCTCCACTAAGTCAGGGATCGCTCCGTTTTATTCAGACAAATATGCGAAGATCGGATTTCAGGTCAGTGAGCTGTTTGATGATGAACTGCTGAAAGAAAAGGTAGTGCGCGTGGCAGAACAGAAAAACGTACTGTTAGAACACCTTTATCATAAACCACTCATTAATCCGGATGATCTATATAACGAACTTCAGGAATATAAAAATATGATTAAGCCATTTGTATGTGACACAGCTTTGTTCCTCCACAATGCGATCAGGGAAGGAAAAAACATTCTCTTAGAAGGGCAGCTTGGTTCCCTGAAGGATCCGGATCACGGAATCTATCCGATGGTTACGTCTTCTTCTACTTTAGCAGGATATGGCGCGATCGGTGCGGGAATCCCGCCATATGAGATCCGGAAGATCATCACAGTCTGCAAGGCATACTCCAGTGCAGTGGGGGCGGGAGTTTTTGTCAGCGAGATCTTCGGGGATGAAGCGGATGAATTGAGACGCCGCGGCGGTGACGGCGGTGAATTCGGCGCTACAACAGGACGTCCAAGGCGAATGGGATGGTTTGACTGTGTGGCTTCCAGGTATGGATGCAGAATGCAAGGCGCTACTGACGTTGCGTTTACAGTGTTAGATGTATTGGGATATCTTGATGAGATCCCGGTATGTGTGGGATATGAGATCGATGGAGAGGTAACAACAGAATTTCCGCCGACATATCTGTTAGAAAAGGCAAAACCGGTTCTTAGAACTCTTCCGGGATGGAAATGCAGCATCAGCGGGATTAAAGAATATGAAGAACTTCCGGAAAACTGCCGCAAGTATATAGAATTTGTGGAAGAGCAGATCGGTTATCCTATCACAATGATTTCTAACGGTCCGGGAAGAGAAGATATCATCTACAGAAATAAATAAGAGTTGTTAAGAAATTCTTCAGCTTGTTTTTAGATTTGCGACACAGTATTGCCACATTTGTATTTTATGCTAAGGATGTTTCAGAAATGAGTAATATATGAAAACAGACGCTCATATACTGACAGAGTGGAGTATAAAAACGGAGGTATCACTATGTGGCAAAAGGAAGAAAAGGAAGAAAAGCAAGAAAAACGCAACCTGGAAAATATTTCAATAGAAGAATATCTTGTCAGAAGAAAGAACGTCAGAAAAGCAGATGATCCGAACAGGCGAGGCGCGATACTGCCGGAGAATAGGAAATTATTTTTTGCAGGATTATACATGTAGATATGAATGAATAAACAGATAAAAGCAGATTCCTGAGAATACGAGGATCTGCTTTTTTAAACCGGTATGTTATGAAGGATGACCGTCAGAACTGTCGGAGACATTCGGGGTATCATCGCAGGAGTGCATGTCATCAATGGAGCTGGAATCCTCAGGCTTTACCACGCGGTAGACCAGTATATAGGCATAGAGGAATACCGGAACAATGATTGTACAGACAACGGCAGCCTTTAAGAGAGTCAGAGCAAGATCGGAGCCGATCAGGGCAAAGATAAGCGTTACACCGTACATGGCAAAAAGAAGCAACGCACCAATCAGTGCAAGAATTTGTTTTGTCTTTTTCATAAGAATCATCCTTTACATCTAAGATTGATTTTAGTATACTAATTAAGGTATATTATATAGAGAAAAAAATAAAATTGCAAATATATACAAAGGAGCATGAAATATGAGCAAGAAATTATTAGATCAGTGGAGAGATATTGCTTACAATGAGAGTGCTGACAGAGGTCAGCTACAGAGATTCTGGGGAAGTTATTTCCAGATTGAGAAGGAGATTTACGAACAGCTTCTTTCTAACCCTGATGAGGAAGTGACAGGCACGGTAAAGGAACTTGCTGATAAATACGGTCAGGAGGTTCTCACAATGGTTGGATTCCTTGACGGAATTAATGAGAGCCTGAAAGAAAAGAACCCGATCGAGACTATGGATGAAGACACACAGGTTAGCCTTGCATTTGATAAAGAGAAGCTTTATAAAAACATGGTTGCAGCAAAGGCAGACTGGTTGTATGAACTCCCGCAGTGGAAAGATATTTATACAGAAGAAGAACTGAAAAAATTCTACAAAGACCAAAAGGAATCTACAACAATCCGTAAAGAGAAGAAAATCGGACGTAATGACCCATGTCCGTGCGGCTCCGGCAAAAAATATAAAAAATGCTGTGGCAGATAACAGTCGGCACAGTTGGGATTCTTTGCCTTTGCTATTACGTACTGATCTGCGGAAAGCTCAGACGGTGGAATTCCACGTTTTCAAGATTCTGGCTGGCATCGGGAGCTTTGTGCCTGATAGTTTCTGTAACTTTCAGAACGAAGATATATCAACAGGTAATGAATGATCTGTTTGCGGTGACAGGGATATTTGCCTGTATAACAGCATATTTTATTATTTGCGCAATGATTTCGGATCATAATGAAGATTGCAGATACCTGATCATTCTCGGCGCTCATGTGGCAGGGAGCAGGATCACAGACTCCCTCAGGCGGAGATTAGACAGGGCTGTACAATATGTGTCCTGTTATCCGCAGGTTATCATTATCGTGTCGGGGGGACAGGGAACCGGAGAAGAGATTACAGAAGCTGAGGCGATGGAAACTTATCTTATCGGGAAAGGAATCCTGAAAGAGAAGATCATAAAAGAGGATAGGTCCGCCAGCACAGAAGAGAATCTTAAGTTTTCAAAAAGGTATATCAGCGATGTCAGTGACAGAGTGGGGATCGTATCCAATAATTTCCATGTATATCGCGCTTTGTGTTATGCGAAAGGGCTGGGGTATCAGGATGCCTGTCCGGTGGCTTGTGATTGTCATCCATTATTATTTTTCAACTATTTCGTCCGGGAGTTTTTTGCTGTCTGGAAGATGTGGTTGACAAAGTGACACTCAGTGATATACAATTAAAAAAGATTGAAAATACGTTGAAGAGAAGAGTAAGTTAGGGAAAAATTACAGAGAGAGAGGTCATGGGCTGCGAGCCTCTTATTTTGGAACTTTCCGAAGACCACCTCTGAGTGACTGCGAACCAGTCCGGTGATTCCGTTATCGTCATAATAAGTGGTTCTGATATGGTTATGTCATCGTATCAGTTCAATCAGGGTGGAACCGCGAGATTACACATACTCGTCCCTTACAGTACCAAAAGCGCTGTGAGGGATTCTTTTTTTTGCTGATACAGGGAAATAAAGCAGGAGGGAAAATTCATTGTACAAAAGAAAAGTATTCTATTATGAGACAGATCAGATGGGGATTGTTCATCATTCCAATTACATCAGATGGTTTGAGGAAGCGAGAATAGATTATATGGAACAGATGGGGCTGGGATATGACAAGATGGAAGAACAGGGGATTTTAAGTCCGGTGCTGTCCGTTGAGGCAACCTACCTTAGAATGCTGCATTTTGGTGATTCTGTTACTATCGATACATGGGTAAAAGAATATAACGGGATCAAGCTTACTGTCGCATATGAGGTCATAAGTGACAAGACCGGGAAAGTGCATTGCAGAGGAACGTCTAAACATTGCTTCCTGGAGCGGACCGGGAGACCGTTGTCGCTAAAACAGTCATGCCCACCGATCCACGAACTGTTTATGAGGGCTTTAGAACAGCATAAAAAAGAAATTAATAAAAAATAAATTAATAAAAAATAAATTAATAAAAAGAAAGAAGAGGATAAACCTATGAACATTACATTAAAGGGCGGAACGGTAAAAGAGTATGAAAGCAGTATGTCAGTTCTTGATATCGCAAAAGATATCAGTGAAGGGCTCGCAAGAGCTGCTACAGCAGGGAAGATCAACGGAGATGTTGTGGATCTTCGTACAGAAGTATTAGAAGATTGTGAGCTTGAGATCCTGACGTTTGATTCAGAAGAAGGGAAAGGAGCATTTAATCACACAGCCTCCCATATTATGGCACAGGCAGTGAAACGGCTTTATCCGGAGACCAGGCTTGCGATCGGGCCATCAATCGCGAATGGGTTCTATTATGATCTGGACCGGGAGACACCATTTGTGGCGGAGGATTTGGAAAAAATCGAAGCTGAGATGAAAAAGATTGTAAAAGAGGATCTCAAACTTGAGAGATTTACAAAATCAAGAGAAGAGGCAATTGCATTTTTCAGGGAAAAAGAGGAACCATATAAGGTAGAATTAATAGAAGATATTCCGGAAGGAGAAGAAATCAGCTTCTATCGTCAGGGGGAGTTCACAGATCTTTGTGCAGGGCCTCATCTGATGTCTACAAAAGCCGTAAAGGCATTTAAGCTTACAAGCCTTGCCGGAGCATACTGGAGAGGTAATGAGAAGAACAAGATGCTGACAAGAATTTATGGCGTGGCTTATCCGAAGAAAGCAGAGCTTGAGGAATATCTGCACATGATGGAAGAGGCGAAGAAGCGCGACCACAGAAAACTTGGAAGAGAGCTTGGTATCTTCATGATGGCTGAGGAAGGTCCGGGATTCCCGTTCTTCCTTCCAAAAGGAATGGTTCTTAAAAACACACTGTTAGATTACTGGAGAGATCTTCATAAAAAGAACGGCTATGTAGAGATTTCCACACCAATGATCTTAAGCAGACATCTCTGGGAGAATTCCGGACACTGGGATCACTATAAAGACAATATGTATACAACAGTGATCGATGATGAGGATTATGCCGTAAAACCGATGAACTGTCCGGGAGGAATGCTTGTGTATAAATCAGAGCCCCGCTCATACAAGGATCTTCCGCTTCGTGCAGGAGAACTTGGACTGGTTCACCGTCATGAAAAATCAGGACAGCTTCATGGGCTGATGCGCGTGCGGTGCTTTACACAGGATGATGCACACATTTTCATGACGCCGGAACAGATCCGAGATGAGATCAAAGGTGTCGCGCGGC
>CAZNXL010000079.1:0-7972 GCA_964577075.1 uncultured Dorea sp.
CCCTCGGATCTCCCATTATGAGATCCAGAACAAAGCCTACAGGCACTGGCAACATCATCTTCCAAATCAAGTTCATATCCTTCTCCGTTTCCTATCTGATGATCATAATACTCTCCCTTCGGGAGTGCATACTGCTCCATAATACTCATGATCGTTCCGCCATGTACGATAAAAGCAACCGCTTCCTCTGTTCCATCACACATTGACAACGCTTCTAAAAAGCCTGACAAACTTCTCTCCTTGAAAGCCTCCCTGCTTTCTCCTTCCGGAAAAGGGAGCGTCCCGCTACTGTCTATCCACTCCTGATATTCCGGCGAGCCATCAAGCTCCTTATAATTTTTATTCTCAAATTTACCAAAATCACATTCCATAAGCTTTGCTATGACAATCGCTGTCCGCCCCGGATAAATGATCTGTGCCGTCTGTATACAACGCTTCATCGGGCTTACAAATATCCGGTCCGCCCCTGGATATAAGTGATCGCTGCATCTTTTTTCTAAAAGTGCGACCCCTTCGTCACAGAGCGGCTCATCCGTCCTTCCAGTATAGCGTTTTTTTAAATTTCCTGCCGTCATAGAATGACGTATCAAATAAATCTTCATCATCAACCCTTGATCTTCGTTCCGATTCCGCAGATCACCCGGTATACCTCCTCTGCCTTTGCCGCAAGCGCCGTGCACACTCTCCCGGTATTCTCGCGGTATTCCCTCTCAAATACATCCGCCGGCACGATGCCATATCCGATCTCATCCGTCACAATTACGATCTCCGGATTTTTTATAACCAGTCTGTCCGCCAGTTCCAGCAAGCTTTTTATGTCCCGCCCGTCTCTCATCATCCGCTCGATCAGTTTATGAAAATGAAAGATTCCGTTACACTCTAATAGCTCCTCTTTCCCACAGGTTCCCCCGTCTGTCCAGACAATCTCCGGATACCTGTCTTTCGCATATGCAAGCTTCCCCTGATATGCTCCGCCAATAATAAGAATCATGGTTCCTCCCTTTCTTTCCCACAGCCCGATCTTTCAGATGTATCTCACGATCAAATCCGCCGCAACCGCCGCTGCCGCCATAGTGATCTCGCACATCTGCAAAAAATATCCCGCCAGATCTCCGGTCACTCCGCCGAAATCCCTCATGGCCATACGGTAATAATGAAGGAACATAAGTCCTGCCGCGATTACCGAGGCAATTCCTGCGATTCTTCCCGCCAGTACCATCGCCACGCACAGGATTGCAAAATAGCACGCCAGTGCGATCCGCACCGCCCGCTTTCCCGCACCTTTTGAAAATGTCGCCGCAAGCCCTGTGATTCTTGCCTGCGGAAAACTGAGCACCGACCATCCGCTTAACGTCCGGGATAAGCAAAATCCCAGCGAGACAACCAGCGCACTTCTTCCCGTCATGGAAGAATAAATCCCCAGGTAACACAGAAAATAAACGCAGCAGGAGAGAATCGCAAATGCCCCTGCGTGAGAATCTTTTAAAATCTCGAGCCTCTTTTCCTTCGGCTGACGGGAACTCAGGGCGTCCTGTGTATCTAAGAATCCGTCCATATGGATCCCGCCCGTAATGAAGATCGGAATTACAACCAGAATCACCGTAAATGTAAGCTCCGATACTTCCATTCCCTGACCGGCGCACCACTCCTTTATCAGGAAAACACCGTAGGTCAAAAGCCCGATCAAAGCCCCGATCCACGGAAAAAAAATGAACGCATACGATATATTTTCCTCTGTCCATTCGCTCTCAGGCATGGGAATCCTACTGTACATGGAAAATGCAATTTTAAAACTATTCCTTATCTTTTTTATCATCGTTTAACCTTAACGGGAATCCCGTATACTACCTCCGTCACTTGATCTGCCACAGCGGCAAGTCTCTGGTTCACTCTTCCTAAAAGAGCAATGTACCTTTTTGTCTCCTCACTGTAGCCGTTTACATCCCGGCTTACTTCATTCGTCACGATCACAAAATGATCTGTCTGTCCTGCTATAAAAGAGATGCCGTCTGCAATCCTGTCTTCCGTTTCTTTTTCATCATGACAAGTTCCGTCTTCCCGATAATATTCATTTGCCGTCAGATTGGAAATACATTCTAACAGCACTCCGTCATTTTCTTCAAGCAAAAGTTTTTTTAAATTCTCATAACACTCAATCGTACGGAAACCTTTTCCTGCGCGCAGCCTCTGATGTCTCTCAATTTTTTTCAAGGTCTCCTCTCCACAGGGCTTCATCGTCGCAATATAGAGATATCTTCCCTTGCCGCCCTTTGTCAGAACCTCTTCCGCATAGGCAGACTTTCCGCTGCCGCTTCCTCCTGTCACAAGATGGATCATCTATTTATCACCTGATTCTTCATAATCTTCTATATGATTATCGGAAAATGTGCTCATCTTCCGATACACTTCCACGGCCATATCAAGGATCGGGAACAATGCCACTGCTCCGGTTCCTTCTCCAAGGCACATATCACAGGTAAGAGACGGTTCCAGCCCTAATTCTGCAAGAATCCGCCGCATTCCCGGCTCCTTCGACACATGGGACGCGATCATGTATTCCTTTGCCGTCCCGCACATTCTCACTGCTGACAGTGCCGCCGCCGCTGAGATAAAGCCGTCAATAATGACAGGAATTCTATATATGGCGCCGCCCAAAAACACTCCGGCAAGCCCCGCAATATCAAATCCTCCCACTTTTGACAATACATCCAGCACATCCTCCGCTTTTGGCTGATGTAACGCAATGGCTTGCGATATCACTTCAATCTTTCTTTTCAGTCCTTCCTTCGTAAGCCCTGCTCCCCGTCCGGTCATTAACTCTGCCGGCTCATCCAAAAGCACAGAGGCAACCGCACTGCTGGTCGTCGTATTCCCGATTCCCATCTCTCCTGTCGCGATAAGCTCATACCCTGCTTCCCTCTTCTCTTTCACAAGTTCTATTCCGGTAAGAACAGCCCGGGCTGCCTCGTCCCTTTTCATAGCCGGCTCTTTTCCAAGATTCTTCGTGCCGTATGCGATCTTATAATCAGGCACCTTTGTGTCCGAGACCATCCCGATATCAATCGGAAAAATATCTGCTCCCGCCTTTTTACACATAATCGCAGCGCTGCTGTTGCAGGTCAGAAAATTCTCTGCCACGATCGCTGTCACTTCCTGCCCTGTCTGCGTCACACCTTCCGCCACAACTCCATTATCCGCACACATAATGATCAGCGCTTTTTTCTCGATAGAGACGCTCACCTTCCCGGTAATTCCGGCAATCTTCATTACATGTTCTTCCAGCTTTCCGAGACTGTGAAGAGGCTTTGCGATTGAATTCCACCGCTCCTGTGACGCTTCTGTGATTATCCGGTCTATCGGATGAATCTTACCTGTCAATTCATTTAGTTTTCTTTCTGCTGTGTGCTCTGTCATATGTCCTGCTGTCTGTAGTTGCATCTGCACGCCTCCATATATGCTTTTGCTACTTTCGGATTCCCCGCATAATGGATATGGGGATATCCTGCCAACATCTTATCCGTACTAATCATACATTTCCATGTCCGATTTGACAATGGCTTCTTTGCCATAAAATCTTCTCCGCAGTACTCCGAATCATAATAATGAAACTCGTGAGCCCGAATCACTCCGACATTTCTTCCAAATACCGATCCGTCCTCAAGTGTAAGATAACCGAACCTTTTAAGGGACGGCGTATGAAAGCTCTTCCCCGGAAGGCAGGCGCACATGGGATATACGAACCCTTTCTCGTCCTGAATACTTTCCTGAAGATACTGAAATCCGCCGCACTCGGCAATACAGGGAGTCCCTTCCTCTACTTTCCGCCTGATTTCTTCTCGCATCGTATGATTGCCGGACAGTTTCCCGGCATAGAGCTCCGGATAGCCGCCGTAAAAGATCAGTCCGGCAAGATCTCCTGGCAGATGACTGTCATAAAGAGGAGAAAATGATACGATCTCTGCTCCAAGATCTGACAAAATATCCAGATTATCCTGATAGATAAAGCAAAATGCCTCATCTTCCGCTACACCGATCCTGATTTTTTTTCTCTCCTCTGAAGCCTCACTGCTTCCTTTTTCCAGGGATTTTGATTCATCACCTCCGACAAGGTCGGGGGCGGATAATGCCAGCTTAAGAAGTCCGTCGATATCCAGTGTCTTCTCAAAGATATTGCCAAGCCTCTTAAGCTTTTCTTTGATATCATCAATCTCTCCCGGCATCTTAAGCCCCAGATACCTGCTCTCAAACGCAAGATCATCCATCACCGGAACATATCCATGTACTTTTACGGAAGTTTCCTCCTCAATCAGTGTCTTCATCCTCCCATACATCACAGGAGATATACGGTTTAGGATCACGCCCCCGATATGGCTGTTCCTGGCAGCATTCTCTCTATATCTTAAAAATCCCTGAATATATGGCACAACTGACACACTTGCCCCCTTGCAGTCAACAACCATAACTGCCGGAGTATCGGTTGCTTCGGCCACGTCATAGGCGCTTGCCTCTGTGGAAATTCCCCCAAGGCCGTCATAATATCCCATAACTCCTTCTATGACAGCCAGCTCGCCGCTGTGTTTGATAAGAATCTCCCTCACTGCTTTCCTGCCGCATAAGAAAGTGTCCAGATTGTAGCTTTTCATTCCCAGTACTTCCCTGTGGAACATAGGATCAATATAATCCGGTCCGCACTTGTATGCAGACACATCCAATCCACGGTCCTTAACTGCCTGAAGTAATCCACAGGTGATCATCGTCTTCCCGCTCCCGCTTCCTGGCGCTGTAATTAAGAGCCTCGGAATATGCCCCGTCATTTTAACATCTCTCCTTCGTTGTCATCACTGTCTGAAATCCTCCCGGCAGTCCTCTCGATCGTAAAACTTATAATAAAGATCGGATTCTGCCCCGTCATCATATGATAGTTCCCGACTTTTTTTGATTTCGCCACAGATAACTGCACGATTTCCTCCTCAACAACCTGAGACTCTCCACGCTCCTTTAACTCGTTAAGGCACCGTACGGACTCCGACAATGTTTCCAGAGATATGGCGTTTATCACAACTCTGACATTCGGGTTATCCCGTATCACTTCCGCAAGGATCTCTCTTAGATTTCCTTTACTTCCGCCGATAAATACTCTGTCCGGTCCCGGTAAGTCTCTAAGCGCCTCCGGCGCCTCTCCGTGTATGATACTCAGGTTATCAGCGCCAAACTTATATTTATTCTTACAGATCAGCTCCGTCGCCTCATCTTTCACCTCTACCGCATAGACTTGTCCTCTCCTTGCAAGCAGAGCCGCCTCCACCGCCACAGACCCCGTACCGGCTCCCACATCATACAGAATGGAATCCTCCTGAATCCGAAGCTTAGAAAGGCTCACACAGCGCACTTCCTCCTTTGTCATCGGGACATCTCCCCGGAGGAATCGTTCATCAGAAATTCCGCCGCCCCGAAACCGGCTGCCTCCGTCCGGATTTTCAATATAAAGAACTGCAAGGGCGCTTCCTTCATAATTGCAAAGTTCTCTTGCCTCTTTTGTGACAATTCGTTCCTCCGGATAAGAAAGATTCTCCCCTGCAGAAACTTTCAGATCCCCATAGCCGTACTTCACCATCTCCTGACAAAGCGTCCGGATCCCTGCTGCATTCCCCGCCAGTGCGATCGTCTTTTTGTGATCCCGGATCACCGATATGATATTCGCCTGTTTCCCGTGCATACTGACGAGAGCGGCATCCTCCCATGTGATCCCAAGTCTGGCGCAAAAATATACCACAGAAGAAATTCCCGGAACCACCTTAAGCTCCAGATCGCCATTTCCTGCCCCGTTATCATTCAAGAGCTTCAGAAGCTTCTTCGCCCCGCTGTAAAAACCGACATCACCGGAAAATACAACTGCAATCTTATGGTACCTGGGATGTCCTTTTATATATGCAGCGATCTCTTCCGATCGATAAGAATAAAAGGTATCCTGCCCGGTCAGGGCTGCGGCCTGTACCATACGCTCTGCTCCGATGATAAGTTCTGCCTCCCGGCATACCTTTTTTGCTCTCACGGTAAAATCATCCGCGCCTCCCGTACCGATTCCGACCAGTGATACTTCCCGGCATACCGGACTGTCTTTAGGGAAAAGCCCAGGTCTTTTTCTCAAAAACTCACACATCTCATCCAGGGAATATCCTTCCTCGACCGCCGGTCTTCCAACTACCACAAGCTTCGCTCCGGCGGCCCTGGCTGCCTCACACTTTTCCGGGAATCCTCCTGTCTTCCCGGATTCCTTTGTGACAAACCATTTGATATCATACTGCCTTAGTATGGCAAGATTCAGTTCCGTCGAAAACGGTCCCTGCATACAGATCAGATGCCGTCCGGCGATCTTAAGTTCTTCACACTTTTTTACAACATCAGCAAGTGACAAAACCCTTGCAAAGACACGATCTTCGTAATTTTTTAATCTGGTGTATGCCAAAAGCTCCCTGCTCCCTGTTGCCGCAAGGATATTTCCTTCTGTGTTCTCTAAAAAGGTTACCGCCTCTTCTATACTGTCTACATAAACACAGTCTTTTGCCTCACTGCTCTCCCGGATCAGGCGAAGGTATCCCCTCCCGCTATTTTCACAGGCCTCCTTTATATTCTTAGTCACTTCACTGGCATAAGGATGCGTTGCATCTATCACATAATCCGGCTGATACTCTCTCATCAGTTTTTCCATCTGCCCGGCATCCATCCGCTCATGGGAAATGGTAAGATCTTCTCCTTCCGGCAAAAGGCTCTCCCCATACTCGGTGGCCACACAGACATAGAGACGGATTCCTTTTCCCAGCAAATACTGCGTAAGCTTGCGTCCTTCTGTTGTCCCTGCAAATATAAGAACTCTACTATTTTTCATATGCACCTCTCACATTATTAGAAACTCTGTCAATAAACCATTATACCTCAGGGTAAATGTCATATTATCCAAGTCTGTATGAATGAACGTGACAATGCTTTTCTTTCAAAGGAAGATACTGCAAACGCCGAATGATTCCTTAATCCGCATTGCTCGCTGCAATCTTTACTTTACTCCACAGATTAGCGATGATCTTTTTCGTATCCTCGTTATAGACAAAGACTTCGTCATTCTCATTGTCCGTCCTCGGGATATAAGCGTTGATTCCCTCATACTTGCCGCCTTCACCTGAAAGTGCGTCTATAACTTCCTGATTGGCGGAAGTATATCCCACATAACTGGAGTTATCATAGGCGCCTGCATAATCACTTGCATAATTGATAAATGCGTAGGCGAGTTCCGGATTCTTTGCATTTTTGGGAATGACCATTGCGTCAGACCACAGATTCGTTCCACTCTCCGGCATATAGTATCCCATATCCTCATTGTCTTCCATAACATAGCTCGCATCCCCTGAATAAATCAGTCCCAGCGCTTTTCGTCCCTGCGCCATGTTATCAATGATCTCGTCCATAACAATCTCGGTATCCATTGTTGAGACACATCTAAGAAGCCATTCATAAGCCTCATTGATCTCCTGCTCATTCGTTGTATTCATGGAATACCCAAGCGCCTTCAGCGCCATCATGAAAGAATCTCTCTCCGAATCATAGAGATATACCTCACCACGGTATTTTTCATCTAAGAATATATTATATCCTTCGCTTTCAAGATCTTTGATATCTACCTTATTCTTATCATATACAATCCCCACTGTCCCCCAAAAATATGGGACAGAATAATCATTATCAGGATCATACGGAAGACCTTTTACCTTCTCCGCCAGCTTATCCATACAGTCTAACTTGGATTTGTCCAGCTTCTGGAGATAATCTTCTTCTATCAGCCTCTGGATCATATAATCACTCGGCACCAGAATATCATAGGACTCCCCGTTAGCGACCTTGATATACATCTGTTCATTGGAATCAAAATTTTCCATGAGGACAGTCGCGCCGGTCTCCTCCTCAAAGTCTCCGATAATAT
>CAZNXL010000080.1:0-2836 GCA_964577075.1 uncultured Dorea sp.
ATTGAGATTTGTATATCCCATAAGGCTGATATCAACTTCTTTTGCCACTTCGCGACCCTCGCGGATCGCCCATACGACCAGAGACTGTCCCCGGTGCATATCTCCTGCGGTAAACACATCTTTTACGTTTGTATGATACCCGCCCGCCGGCGTAGCTACATTTGTTCTTGCATTTACTTCCACTCCAAATGCTTTTGTCACGTATTCTTCACTTCCAAGGAACCCCGCTGCAATGAGGACGAGATCCACATCTGCTGTATACTCGCTTCCTGCAACTTCTGTCATCGTCATTCGTCCGGTTTTTTCATCCTTTTTCGGCTCCAGCTTTATAAGTGTCGCCTTACAGACATTTCCATCTTTATCTTTATGAAACTCTTTGACAGTTGTCTGATACACTCTTGGATCCGCACCGAATACTGCCGCAGCTTCCTCCTGCCCGTAATCGGTCTTGCATACTTTCGGCCATTCAGGCCACGGATTCATCGGAGTCCTTTCATCCGGCGCCTTCGGCATCATCTCCAGCTGAAGTACTGACCTGGCGCCGTGACGCATAGACGTCCCCACACAGTCATTACCGGTATCACCGCCACCGATTACCATAACATTTTTATTTTTCGCACTGATATAAGCGCCTTCTTTTAACTTCATATGATTTGCCCAGAGAGCTTTCGTTGTCGATTTCAAAAAATCCACTGCAAAATGAATCCCTTCCGCATCCCTCCCCGGTACTTTTATATCTCTCGGATTAGAAGCGCCACAGCAAAGGATCGCTCTGTCAAACTCTTTTATAATGGAAGAAACCCGTTTTTCTTTTCCCACATTGCAATTTGTCACAAATGTAACTCCTTCTTCTTCCATAATTGCAATCTTACGGTCAATGATCTGCTTCTCCAGCTTCATATTGGGAATACCATACCGCAAAAGGCCGCCCACTTTGTCTTCCCGCTCAAACACTGTCACACTGTGTCCGCGCCGGTTTAAAAGATCTGCAGCCGCAAGCCCTGACGGTCCGGAACCGATAATTGCCACCTTTTTACCTGTGCGGATCTTTACTGGCCTGGCTGACGCATATCCTTCCTTATAAGCATTCTCTATAATTCCATACTCATTTGCTTTTGTAGAAACCGCGTCTCCGTTAAGCCCGCAGGTACATGCCGCCTCACAGAGCGCCGGACACACTCTTGAGGTAAACTCCGGAAAATTATTGGTCTTTTTCAGCCTTACGTATGCCTCCTCCCAGTTGTCATGATAGATAAGATCATTCCACTCCGGCACCAGATTGTGCAGGGGGCAGCCGCTTGCCATTCCCATGATCATCTGCCCGGACTGACAAAACGGCACGCCGCAGGACATACATCTTGCTCCCTGACTCTTAAGCTCCTCTCTCGAAAGAGGTGCGTGAAATTCGTTAAAATGCTTAATCCTTGACTTTGGCTTTTCTGCTATTTTATCCTGTCTTTCATAATCCATAAATCCTGCTGCTTTTCCCACGTCACTCACCTCCGTTCTATATCCTTCCTTCTTTGATTGCATAAAACGCTTCTATCTTTGCCTGTTCGCTGTTCATTCCCTGCTCTTCCATAAGAAGGATCGTTTTCATCATCTTCTCATAATCAACCGGAATGATCTTCTTAAATTTGGGAAGATACTCTGTGAAATTATCTAAAATCTTTTTGCCGATCTCTGAATTTGTGTACGCTGCGTGCTCCTCGATCATCTTTTTTAATTCACTGACATCATACTTGGATGTCACTTTCTGAATCGTTACTAATTGCTTATTCACATTCTGGTAGAGGTTATTGTCCATATCAAGCACATATGCAACGCCGCCACTCATACCCGCAGCAAAATTTTTGCCCGTTTTACCCAGAATTGCAACACAGCCTCCTGTCATATACTCGCAGCCATGGTCTCCTACGCCTTCTACCACGGCAACCGCGCCGGAATTGCGGACCGCAAATCTCTCACCGGCAACACCATTGATGAATGCCTTCCCGCTGGTCGCACCGTAAAGCGCCACATTTCCGATAATAATGTTCTCCTCGTGCTTATACTGTACGCCTTTCGGCGGATAGATGATCAATTTCCCGCCCGAGAGACCTTTTCCAAAGTAATCGTTACTGTCACCCACAAGCTCCAACGTCAGACCTTTCGGAATAAATGCTCCATAAGACTGTCCGCCTGCGCCTTTGCATTTGACTACATAACTATCTTCTTCCAGGCCTTCCGGATACCGTTTTGTAATCTCTGAGCCAAAGATCGTGCCAAAGGTACGATTTACATTACTTACATCCACTTCAACGCTCCGCTTCTGCTTTTTCTCAAGCGCGGGAAGAAGTTTTTTCACAAGGACTTTTTCATCCAGAGTCTTCTCCAACTCAAAATCAAAGACTTTCCCGGGATTGAAAGTCATCGGCGTCTCTGTGCCTTCATAAGGATTGTATAGAATCTGAGAAAGGTTAAGCGTGGATGCTTTGTCTGATGTCGGGACATCCTTCATTTTCAAAAGATCGGTCCTGCCTACCAGTTCATCTATCGTGCGCACACCAAGTTTCGCCATATACTCTCTCAAATTCTCTGCCATGAAACGCATAAAATTCACAACATATTCCGGTTTTCCAGTGAAACGTTTCCGAAGCTCCGGATTCTGCGTTGCCACTCCTACCGGGCAGGTATCCAGATTACATACGCGCATCATGACACACCCCAATGTAACAAGAGGCGCTGTGGCAAATCCAAACTCCTCAGCGCCCAGGATCGCCGCAATTGCCACGTCGCGTCCGCTCATAAGCTTGCCGTCAGCCTCTATTCTGACTCTCTCTCTGAGGCCATTCTG
>CAZNXL010000080.1:2846-7937 GCA_964577075.1 uncultured Dorea sp.
GAATCAATGTCTGATGAGTCTCTGCAAGACCAAGCTCCCACGGAAGGCCTGCATTATGGATAGAACTCTTCGGCGCGGCTCCGGTACCTCCGTCGTAACCGGAGATGAGGATAAGTCCGGCTCCCGCTTTTGCAACACCGGCCGCTACTGTACCTACTCCGGCTTCCGATACAAGCTTTACGGAAATTCTCGCATCCTTATTTGCGTTCTTACAGTCGTAAATAAGCTGCGCCAGATCTTCAATAGAATAGATATCGTGATGCGGCGGCGGTGATATCAGGCTTACTCCTGGTGTTGAGTGTCTCGTCTTTGCAATCCAGGGATAGACCTTTCCTCCCGGAAGGTGCCCTCCTTCGCCCGGCTTTGCACCCTGCGCCATCTTGATTTGAATCTCCCTGGCGCTCACAAGGTATCTGGAAGTAACCCCGAAACGTCCGGATGCAACCTGTTTGATCGCTGAGCAACGGTTCGTATCCAGTCTGTCGATCTCTTCTCCGCCTTCACCACTGTTTGATTTGCCGTGAAGCTGATTCATAGCAATGGCAAGCGTCTCGTGAGCCTCTTTTGAGATAGAACCATAGGACATCGCTCCTGTCTTAAATCTTGTAACAATAGAGTCCACACTCTCAACCTCTTCGATCGGGACTCCATTTTCGGGATAATTAAAGTCGAGCTGTCCTCGGAGATTCGTATGTTCTCCCTGTGCATGAACCATCTCCGTATATTTTTGGAACATCTCATAGTCTCCGCGCCTTGTTGCCTGCTGGAGCATATGGATCGTCTGAGGATTATACAGATGTCTTTCTCCGCCGCTCTTTGACTTATGCTGACCGATACTGTCCAAAGACAGATCAACTTCCAGGCCCAGCGGATCGAATGCCTCGGAGTGCATCATCAGATAATCCTTTGAGATCTCTTCTATCCCGATGCCTCCTACACAACTAACAGTGTCTGTAAAATATTTCTGAATAAATTCTTCCTTTAATCCAATCGCCTCAAAGATCTTGGCTCCCTGATAAGACTGGATCGTTGAGATACCCATCTTAGACGCGATCTTTACAATTCCACTGAGTACTGCATGATTATAATCTTCAACCGCGGCATAAAAATCTTTTTGCAGCATATTTGTATCGATCAACTGCCGGATCGTCTCATGTGCAAGGTAAGGGTTCACCGCACAGGCGCCATACCCAAGTAAAGTTGCAAAATGATGTACTTCTCTTGGCTCGCCTGTCTCCAAAATGATCGCTACGGATGTTCTCTTCTTTGTCCGTACCAGATGCTGCTGGAGACCTGACAATGCCAAAAGAGACGGCATTGCCACATGATACTCGTCCACACCTCTGTCAGAGAGGATCAGGATATTTGCCCCTTCACGGATTGCACGGTCTACTTCAACGAAAAGATAATCAATAGCTTTTTCCAGACTGGAACTCTTATAATACACGATCGGAATCTCTGCTACCTTAAATCCTTCTGCTTTCATATTTTTAATTTTTAAAAGATCTGTATTCGTAAGAATCGGATTATTTACCTTCAGCATCTTACAGTTCTCTTCTTTTTCTTCCAGAAGATTGCCGTCCTCACCGATATAGACGGTCGTAGAGGTTACAACCTCCTCACGGATGGCGTCAATAGGCGGGTTCGTAACCTGTGCAAATAGCTGTTTAAAATAGCCGAACATATTCTGGTGTTCATCCGAAAGAACCGCAAGCGGTGCGTCATTACCCATAGCTGCCGTTCCTTCTCCCCCGCTTGACGCCATATTTAATATTGAGGACTTTACTTCCTCGTAGGAATAGCCAAATGCCTTCTGAAGTCTCTTACATTCCTCCGCTGTGTAGGAAGGCACATTTTTATTTGGAATCCTGAGATCCTTAAGTTCCAGCAGATTGCTGTCCAGCCACTCGCCGTAAGGCTGACGCCCGGCATACATCTCTTTTAATTCCCCGTCATCGATAACTTTTCCTTTCAGAGTATCTACCAGAAGCATCTTTCCCGGATGAAGACGCTCTTTAACAATGATCTTTGACGGTTCAATATCCAATACCCCCACTTCTGAAGAGAGGATCAATGTGCCATCATCTGTAATATAGTATCTGGACGGACGGAGTCCGTTCCTGTCAAGAACCGCTCCCATACAGTCGCCATCGCTGAATAAGATAGACGCCGGCCCGTCCCACGGCTCCATCATCGTGGCATAATACTGGTAAAAATCCTTCTTATTCTGAGACATGTTCTTTGTGTTCGCCCAGGGTTCCGGAATAGCGATCATAACTGCCAGCGGAAGCTCCATACCACTCATAACCATAAACTCAATGGCATTATCAAGCATCGCAGAATCAGAACCTGAGATGTTGATTGCCGGAAGGACTTTGTGAAGTTCTCCTTTTAAATGCTCCGACTCCATATTCTCTTCTCTTGCCCGCATCTTATCCGCATTTCCGCGAATAGTGTTGATCTCACCATTATGTACGATAAATCGGTTCGGATGCGCTCTCTCCCAGCTCGGGTTCGTATTCGTGCTGAATCTCGAATGTACGAGTGCGATTGCGGACTCATAATCAGGGTTCTGCAGATCTGCGAAAAATGAGCGAAGTTGTCCTACAAGGAACATTCCCTTATATACGATCGTACGGCTTGACAGAGAAGCCACGTAGGTATCATCACTGCTCTGTTCGAAGACGCGGCGGACAACATAGAGCCTTCTGTCAAAGTCGATTCCCTGGTCTATGGATCCCGGCCTTTCGATAAATCCCTGCATGATACAAGGCATACATTCAAGCGCACGGCTTCCCAGTACCTCCGGCTTCACCGGAACTTCCCGCCAGCCGAGAAAATCCATCCCTTCTTTTTTTACGATCACTTCAAATATTTTCTTCGCCTGATTTTTCTTAAGCTCATCCTGCGGAAAGAAAAACATCCCAACTCCATAATCTCTTTCAGAATGTAAAAGGATGCCGAGAGGTTTACAGACTTCAGAGAAAAACCTGTGGGAAATCTGTAACAAGATTCCAACTCCGTCTCCCGTCTCACCTTCGGCATCCTTGCCAGCTCTATGTTCTAAGTTTTCAACAATTTTCAGGGCATTCGCCACTGTATCATGGGTTTTCTTACCCTTAATATTCACGATCGCACCGATTCCGCAGTTATCATGCTCAAGTTCCGGGCGGTACAAACCTGATCGACGATTCAGTTTTTGGTCATTCATAGCAACAATCCTTTCGTCAAATTTTTAATTAACTATACTACACTTCTCTTTGATTGTAAAGAGTCGTTTTTTTAAATTGTCTGATAATCTGACTTTTTTATGTTTTAGTATAAATAATCTGACGGCTTATACAGCCGCCAGATTGTCATTCGTATCTTTTTTTCCCGGATCATCCGGCTTTTCCTCGATTTTTTTTATAAGCACATACATCATGGATGCGATAGTCGCACAGAGCACTGTGATAACCCCCATGATCATCGGTTTCTCCGTAACATGATCATATATTTTAAATTCCGTCAGCAAAACCGAAAATACATTTGCCGATATATGAGCAAAAATCGGCGCTTTCACTGAACCATATTTTTCATACAGAAAACAGAAAGTCATTCCAAGAAAGAAGCCGTAAAGCATCTGCACCATATTCATATGCAAAACCCCAAATACTACTGACGAATAAAGCGCTGCTGCTGCAAATGATGAATTTTGCCTGATCCTTCTAAACATCAGCCCTCGGAACACCATCTCTTCGCAGACCGGGATCAGAATCCCAAGACATACAAGCTGCACCGGAAGAGATGCAGAATACATCGAACTTAAGGTCTCCTCATAACTGCTGTCCGCCGATGATATGCCGCTGATAAAAATAAGATTATTAAGTCCCAGCGTCATAGCCGTTGTCATAATAAAAATCCCTGCATATTTCCACAATGCCGCCTTTTTATTCGGGGCAAACCCTGTAATCCTTTCTTTGATCCTGTCTTTATGAAACATAACCAATAAGATCGGAATTGTCACAAGTGCAGCAACTCCTTCGACCGGTGTCGTATATTTCATAAATTCCTGCGTCATCTCATCCATCAGCGCCGTATATTCAGCCGTATTCGATGTATACTTTGCGAGAATCTCCTGCATCTGCGCCATGCTGTGTATTGCGCTTATATCCAGACCGCTCTCCCTGATAATCGTAAAGCATTCGAAGATCATCATTGCCAGCATAGACACTCCAACAGCAATTCCCCATTTGATAAGAAGCGGTCCCCAGATACGCATAAACCGATTCTCCGGTTTCGGCATCGAATCAGGGTTCATTCTATATTGATAACGTTGTTCATCCATATAACTCCTCACATCTTTTATATACTGTCGCGTTACTACGCCTTACATTCTACTTCTAATTTCTGAAACATGCAATTAAAAAAGTATAAACTATTATAATCTTATCGGCATTACGTCTATATCCAGATTCCAGAGGAATTTGTCTAAATCCTTATAAGAGAGGAACACCGTTGCTGTATTTTCCAACGGGTGAATCCCCAGACTTTTACATTTTGTAAGGTTCTTGTCTATAAAAAACTCTACAGCATGGTCAGTATCGTTCATAAGTCCGAACGGGGTCACACTTCCCTGTTTCAGACCCAGGTATTTTTCCAGTCTCTCTTCCGATGCAAAGCTCAGGTTCCCTGCGCCTAACTGTCGACTCAAAGATTTCAAGTCAACCTTTGTCTTTTCATCCGCGGTTATAAGAAAATGTCTTTTACCCTTCGCATCGCGCAAAAACAGGTTCTTGCACAGCGTTCCCTTCTTCGGCAGACCCAGACGGTCCATGTCTTCCATTGTGTAAACGGGCTCGTGCTCTACGACCTCGTATTTAATCTTCATCTTGTCTAACGCTTCATATACTCTTTTTTTCTGTTCTTCCATAGCTTCGTTCTCCTTCCCGGTTCGTTTTATTATATTGCATAACTTTACAAAAGTAAAGAAAGTCTCAGGCCTCCGCTTTTTTATTTGCCTTTCTCATCTTTCTTTGTTAAAATGGGTTCACATGTGGTAGTGTCAAGTAATCTATGAAAAACTGAACCAAAAGAAAAAGGCTCAGATGA
>CAZNXL010000081.1:0-7826 GCA_964577075.1 uncultured Dorea sp.
GTATCCTTCCAGATCTCCGGTCCTGTCGTTGCCTTATGAATTGCAGGATTGGCCGGATTAACGAACTGTCCCGGAATAAAGCTGTTCGGAATCTCCTTTGCCAGCTCATCCGCTTTCGCAATAGCTCCTTTCATCCCTTTTGCTCCTTCAGTCAATACGAGTTCGGCTCCATATGCTTTCAAAATATTTCTTCGCTCCACACTCATTGTCTCCGGCATAGTGAGGATAAGCCGATAGCCTCTTGCTGCCGCAATCGCTGCCAGACCAATACCTGTATTCCCGGATGTCGGCTCTATAATAACAGAGTCTTTCTTTAATAGTCCCTTATCTTCCGCATCTTCAATCATTGCCTTGGCTATTCTGTCTTTTACACTGCCGGCCGGATTAAAATATTCCAGTTTTACTAAAACCGTTGCCTCAAGACCAAGCTCCTTTTCAATATTTGCAACCTCTACCAGCGGGGTATTCCCGATCAATTCTAACGCGTTCTTATAATAACCTGCCATTCTAATTTCCTTCTTTCTTCTTATTTTTGAAATATGAAGAAAACACATTACAAATATGCTTTCCTGCATATCAGGACATAAAAGGGTACTGCATGATTTCAGCACCCGGATACACTTAATTGCATTAAGATGACGTTCAGGCATCACAAATTCTGCTGCTACACCTTATCACACAACATATCCGGTAAACCAGCATTCGTAAACAACAGAAGTTCTTGCAACAGTTTTTAGCCATGATTTTTCCTCCTCTTATTTATTAAATGCATAATACTACTATTTACCTACTATGTCAATAGGTTTATAGGTTATTATTGTAAACTTTGCCTGTTTCGTATGTAATTTTTTATAAAAAACTGGTTAAAAGAAAAATGCAAAAAGATGCCCCAGATCAGTCCCCAAACAACTGCTCCGAATATCTGCTTTTTTGAAATTTCTCCATTTCCTCCGAAACTTTTTCCTGGATTTCCCCGGAAATATGTTCAGAATAGACCGGTTCAAAAATCCCTTCTTTGACTCCGATGCTTAGATCATCTCCTGAAAGTTCGCCAGATGAATATAACTGTAAAATGTACCCATATATTTTATCTGCGTTGAATTTCACAGAAGCAATCACCGTATCCGGATATGTCTCTGTGGGATTACTGCAAAATCCAATAACGTTCGCGCCTTTTTCTTCTGCCGCAAGGATACATCCCAGCCCCGCCTCATTTGTATACACAAATAGTGTATCCACACCGCTGTCAATCATCTGTTCCGCTATTTTTCTTCCCAGCTCTTTATCAGACCAGCTATTGGTATAAGCCCGCAGTGATGAGTCATATTCGATATTCCGCTCTTTCAAATATTCTCTTGTATACTCTTCATATACATTCAGCAGACGTTCCATGGCAGAATTCGGATAACCGCCGATCATACCTATGATTCCTTTTTCTTCTACATTTCCCGCAATCATCGCTGCCAGATAACTCGCCTCATATTCTTTTAATCGAATCAGGGCAACATTATCGCACTCACATTTATCGCCGTTAATGATACAGAATATCGTATTCGGATATTTGGGTGCAACGCTGTTCACAGCCTCATTAAACTGCGTGCCGGATGTACAGACCAGATCATATCCTGCATCTCCATACTTTGCCAGCATCCATTCAAATTCTGATTCCTGAACATTGAATTCACACTTGATCTGAACCCCAAATTCTCCCTCACATTTCAGGATTCCTTCGTAATTCATATCATTCCAGCTTAAGTCACCCATTCCCCCCGGAAGCAGAACAACGATTTTGCTGTTTTTCAGGATCTGTTCTGCTTCCCTTTTTTCCCCGGAACATCCAATTAACAGAATGATAAATACCACCACTGCCACAAGCCGGAGAATCCTCTTCATTGATATCACCTTTCTCTGAACTATTCTACTTTATCTGTATATGGTTTTCTGTGTATAAAACGTCCGGCGCCCTTCTCTCCTAAGAACCGATGCTCCTTCACAAGGATCTTTCCTCTTTGCATTACAAGGCATATTCCTCCCTGCAGCTTCATTCCCTCATATGCTGTATAGTCCGCCGCGCCATGCATCCGCTCATGAGTAATCCTTGTTTCTTCTTTCGGATCAAGGATTACCAGATCTGCATCTGCACCCGGCTGAATAGCTCCCTTCTCCGGTGACAATCCATAAATCCTGCTCGGATTCGTACACAATGCTTTCACAAGCCGGTTCATGGTGATCCTTCCTTTTTCAACGCCTTCTGAATACAGCAGCATCAATCGCTCTTCCACTCCCGGAGCTCCATTCGGGCACGCGGTAAAATCGTCTTTTCCCTGCTGCTTTTCGATTGAGTAATTAAACGGACAATGGTCGGTAGCGACTACCTGGATCGTTCCGTCCGCCAGGCCTTCCCATAAAGCCTCACAGTCTTCTCGTGTCCGAAGCGGCGGCGACATAACATATTTCAGTCCGTCCTCATCAAGATAGTGTTCTTCCGTCAGCAAAAGATACTGCGGACATGTCTCAGCCAGAATATTCTTCTGCCCTCTTCTTCTGGCTTCCCTCACCGCTTCCAGACTCTCTTTGCAGGAAAGATGTACGATATAAACCGGTGCATCTCCAGCCAGATGAGCCAGCTTCAATACTCTTTCCACAGCTTCTGCTTCCGCAAGATTCGGACGGCTCTTCGCATGATAGATCGGAGCTGTTTTACCTTCTTCCCTGTATTTCTGTTTCAAAAATTCTACCACATCGTGATTCTCACAATGAAACGCAGTAATTCCGTCAATTTCTTTCATTTTCGTTAAAATCTGCAAAACATCTGCATCACTTAACTTAAATCCATATGTCAGATAAGCCTTCACACTCGGAATACCATCTGCCGCCATCGTCTCCAGTTCTTGTAGTATCTCATCATCTACATACTGCGCCACTCCATGAAATCCATAATCAATTACAGCTTTCCCCTCTGCCAGCCCCTGGTATACATGAAATTGATGATGGAGTGGGACGCCTTCCGGTCCAAAGCCCATATGATCTACGATCGAGGTTGTCCCTCCACACACTGCCGCAACCGTGCCATCATAAAAATCATCCACCGCTCTTGCAATTCCCACATCCAAATCCATATGGGTATGTACATCCACAGCGCCCGGCAATACATATTTTCCTTCCGCATCTACAATCTGTGCGCCCTCCGCTTCCAGATTCTGTCCGATACATACGATCTTCTCATCTTCAATCAGAATATCTGAACGGAAGCTTGCAGACTCCGTAACCACTACTCCATTTTTGATAATTGTCTTCATAGGATCAATCTACCTCCTTTTTACTTTTAAATAAATATAATAAACCAGCCCTGAACCAATACTTCCGATCACATATGCATTGTCAAATAAAAAGTTTATCGCCGGAATATATTTCCCTGCAATAATGATGACCGTTGCAGCCAGGAAAATTACAATAATGGCTACATTCCACCCGGATTGATAATAATACTTTCCGCCATCTTCACGATACAGATCCACCAGATCAATCTCTGTTTTGTGTTCAAACAGGTACGCAACCAGATACAAGCCCGAAATCGGCCCCAGCAGAGCTCCCAAAATACCACATACATTATAGATCAGATCATATGCACTCGCAAGCGCATTCCACGGCTGTGCAAACAATGCCAGGACCGCTGCGATCAACGCTGCATTTTTATAAGAAATTTTCTTCGAAAGTAATGTAGAAATCACGTTCGTCGGCGGCACCAGATTGGCCGCTACATTTGTTGTCAGCACTGCCATAATAATAAACAACGAAAACAATACGACAATAAAGGGATTATCAAATTTTCCAACTAAAGTTGCCGGTTCCCAGATTGCCTCATGAAATACCAGCGATGCTCCCGCAGTACCGCAGATTCCCACGAACGAGATAAAAGCCGTCATGACAGGCGCTCCCGCAACCTGTCCGATAATCTGTGATTTCTGTGTCTTACTGTTTCTCGTGAAGTCCGCCATTGACAATGCGATCCCGCCATCAAAAGCAATCATAGAGGACAATGCCGGGAAAAACAGCTTCCAGAAGCCGACTCCGGATTCTCCCTGGATTGACGGCTCTGATAATAATTTTGCAACGCTCCAGTCAGCCGAAGCAGTCGCCCAGATAATAACGATAAAGCTCAATACGATCAATACCGGAGCCGCGTACTTTGCAAGCTTCTGTACTGCTTTGGATCCGGAACCCGCAATATATACATTCATCGCCCAAAACAGCAGAAATGCGATAAACATCCCCTTGAATCCGAGATCGCCCCATCCCGGAACAAATGTGGATAAAATCGTATTCAATGCCTGTCCGCCGATCCATGCCTGAACTCCGAACCAAAAACACCCCAGAATTCCTCGTACCAGCGAAGGCACAATCGTTCCTTTTGAACCAAATACAAGTTTACACAGCATCGGGTAGGAGACCCCGTATTTTGTTCCGAAATGTCCGAGAATTACTGCAAAAACCATCACTAATGTATGTCCAAGCACAATGGTAAACAATGCCTGCAGCCATGACATTCCTGATACGATCAATCCACTTGCCACCTGATATACTGCAATTGATACAATCATTCCAATCCAGAGATTTGCCATATCCCAGGTTGTCCAGGTTCTCTCCTTTTTACTGATTGGTTTTGTTACATCCGTATAATTATTCTTATAGTTTTGAATTTCTTCTATTCCAGCTTCAGTTAATTCAACAATATCGCCGTTCCTTGTCTGAAATGTACTCATCGTCCTTTCCTCCTTTGATTTTATTGGACTTTTACACATTTGGCCTCATGTATTTTCGATGGCTTTATTCTATTAAAATCCCCTAAAATCAACAAGATAACAAATCTACGATTTTGTACATTTTTTACACATTTCTCATGGATATTCCGCTTTTTTTGTTATATATTCCTTCTGTTGCGGTATTCACTTGGCGTCTGGCCATACTTTTTCTTAAAAATATTGCTGAAGTATCTTGCATTCTCAATTCCTACGAGTTCAGCAATATCCATAATGCTATACTCCGGTCTTTTTAAATATTCTTCTGCTTTTTTCAAACGGTAATCTGTAATATAGGAAGACATTGTTTTCCCGGTATGCTGCTTAAACAGGTTACTCAGATAATTTGGCGTCACATAAAGATGTGATGCAATGTCCTTCAGTGAAATTTTCCCCACATAGTTTTCCTCAATATACTCTACCGCCTTTTCTACCAGCAGATTCCCGACTTTTACCTTCTCCTCCGACTGACTGATTTCCGTTTTCTGTCTCTTTCTCTCCACCTGCTCCAATATTTCCAGCAGTTCTCTGGGATTCGTCGGTTTTACCATATAACGGAATACCCCAAGTTCGATCGCCTGCTGTGCAAATCGGAAATCACTATATCCGCTGAGAATGATCACATATGCCCCCATATTCTTTTCCCGCAGACGCGCGATCATCTCCAACCCATTCATTTCCGGCATTTTAATATCCGTAATGATAACGTCTATATGATGCTTTTCCAGGTACTCTAAAGCAGACAGCGCATTGTCAAACACGCCCGCTACATTCCATGCAAGCTGTCTTGCCAGCATATGGTGCAGTCCATTTCGGATCTTAGGTTCATCATCAATAATCACGATATCCATCTTCCGCACCTTCTTTCCTGTTTGTCTGAGGCATCCCCAGTGTTATCGTTGTCCCTTTTTGCGGGATGCTTTCTATCCTCATAAAGCTGTCCGGTCCATAACACAGTTCCAGCCTCCGCCGGATATTTTTCATACCGATATGTCCCTCTTCATCCGCACTGCTTTCCACATTGTCCCTGATCTTTTCCAAAGCCTCAGCTGCCATCCCGACTCCGTTGTCCTTCACAGACACCACAAGCATATCCCCTTCCATACAGGATATTATCACGACCATCCCGCCGTCTTTTTTCGGTTCAATTCCATGAAGAACTGCATTTTCAACAATGGGCTGCAGAAGCAGCTTTGGAACTTTACACTTCAAAGTATCTTCCGCAATCTCCAATTGATAATCCAGCCGTTCTTCCAGCCGGTTTTTCTGAATGCATAAATAACTTTTCGTATACTGGATTTCATCCCCCAGAGATACCATTCCTTCTTTTCCGTCAATCGAATACCTCAGAATATCTCCCAGCGAAATTACCACATCGCTGATTTCCATTTCTCCTTGTTCAAGCAACATCCAGTTAATTGAATCTAGTGTATTATAAAGAAAATGAGGATTAATCTGCGCCTGTAATGCCTGAATTTCAGCATTCTTTTGTGCAATTTTTTCCTGGTATACTTCATAGATCAACTGCCGGATCTTCCGTACCATGTAATTAAACGCATCAAAAAGCTGACCGAATTCATCTTTCCTCTTCTCGGTAATTTCAACTTCAAAATTCTCCTGCTGCACTTCATTCATGCCCCTGACCAGTTTATGAACTGGTTTTGTAAATGTATAAGAAAGCACCGCCACAAAACTTAATGCGATTAAGACAGTAATCATTACAATCACAGCAATATGTTCCCTTAAATCAGACAATTGGGGAAATATGCCATTGATAGATACAAGGGAATAGGTTTTCCACCCGGTAATTCCATTATACTGCCCACATACATAATAACTTCCCTCTCCCCAATTCAGTTCAAAAGTTCTGTTTCCCTTATAAAAAATGTTCTCCACTTCTCCCAGCCACTCCGGCTGCAATTTTTCACTTGCACAGATAATATTGCCCGCTTTATCCACGATCAACGTATACGGATATGCACTCAGGCTCTGATTGTTCAACAACAGACTTTTAAAAATATCTGGATTCAGTTCAATGACAAGTATTCCATACGGAGCTTCTTCCTCCGCCCCCGGAATTGCTTTCACCATTGTCAGGACGGCGTCTTCTGAATATAATGAGCTCCCCATATCCATCCAGTATTCCCCATCCAGATCAGAAAAAGCCTTTTGGAAGCATTCCTCCAGCCTGTCCTGGTTTAAAACCTCTCCCGAAGCTTTCTGATAATGGTAAATGGTTGCCCCCCGACTGTCCAGGACCGCCGCATCCGATATAGCTTCTATGATCTGAGCATAATCCGAGAACCAGGACTGCAGCTTTTTTTCAGCCTGAGATGGATCCGTAAACACATCTTCGGTCAACTGGCCTTCCACGGTCCTTTCTGCAAATCTGGAAACTTCCACTACCCAGAAATTAATATTAATATCAATCCGGTTGATCGTGTCCGCCATCTCATTTTTCTTATTGTCAACCACCATCGTTCTCGAAGAATGATAGGACTGAAAACCAATACTCAGTCCGAGAATCACTACAATTATGGCAAACATGATCATCCATTTTTTCCGGACAGACATTGGCTTCACCTCTCTTCATGTATATTCCGGCTCAGCATGTTTTAAAAGAGGATTATCATTTCTGATAATCCCCTTGTTTTTAAACATCAAGTCCCGTTGTTGTCTTTCCTTTTTCTCTGGCCTCTCTTTCGCAGATCTCTTTAAATGCGTCAATGGCATCCTCAGATCCCATCATCCAGAGAACATCTCCTGCTTCAATTAATGTTGTAGCCGTCGGAAGTTCAAGAATCTTGCTGTAAGGAGTCTTAAGACCCACGATCATAAGATGGTAACGATCCTGAATCCTCGACTCGCGGATCAACTGATCGCAGAAAGTATCTGTCTGCAATACACGATACTCGATACAACTAAGCGGCGACTGCTTCTCCGTATCTCCATACCCCATGAAGTCCTTCAGTGAAGATACGGAATACTTTCCGCCGACATTCTGATAATCACGGAATCTGTCGAGCG
>CAZNXL010000082.1:0-7823 GCA_964577075.1 uncultured Dorea sp.
TGAAGAAGGTCTTGCATATGCAAAACACCTGGATTCTTTGGGCATGATAGATTATATCAATGTCTCGAATGGAAATAAATTAACAAATAATGCGAATTGTGACCCGTTTTTCTATGATTTTGGCTGGAAATCGCATATTGCCAGAGCAATCAGGGAAAATGTCAGTGTCCCGATAATTGCAACAAATACAGTGAAAACACCTGAGCAGGCAGAGACGACACTGCGCGAAGGGGTCAGTGATTTTGTCGGCATGGGGCGCGCCAATGTTACCGATCCGAATTTTATGAACAAAGCAAAGTTAGGACGGGAAGAAGAAATCAAAGGATGCATTGGATGCCTTTTCTGTCGGGAGCCGCGCGGCGGAGGACAGTTGCCGGCAAGATGTGCGATCAATCCGCGCTGGGGATGTGAAAAGGATTATCCGATACAGCAGAAAGACGGGAAAGGAAGGCCGGTCGTTGTAGTAGGAGCGGGACCGGGAGGAATGGAGGCGGCAATTCAGCTGGCTTCCCGGGATTATGATGTAACATTATTTGAAAAGAGTGAAAAAACAGGCGGCAGCCTGAATCTGGCAAATAAAGCAGCGCACAAAGAACGTATTACGCGTCTGATCCGTACGTATGAAAAACAGATGGAGCATTTTGGCGTGAAGGTACGCTGCGGTATTGAGGCGACGCCTCAGATTGTTGCCGAATTGAACCCGACCGCTGTATTTCTTGCCAGCGGGGCAAATCCAGTCGTTCCAAAAGTTCCGGGCATAAATCTGCCGCATGTTGTAACAGCGCAGGATGTCATACGGAAGCAAATGACATTTCCTGATAAGAAAATTGCCATTGTCGGTTCGGGATTGACTGGCCTGGAAGTGGCAGAGATGTTAGCGAAAGAGAGCGCTTCGATTACTTTGATCGATATGGCGGATATTGGGCCGGGACTGATACATGAAATTCTGGACGAAATGATGGAGATATTAAACGCATACCATGTAGAATTTAAGCCTTTCCATAAGTTGACGGCAATCTGTGCAAACGGAGTAGAGACAGAACGCCTGCAGGACAGGGAGAAGCAAGTCATAGAGGCGGATATCGTGATATTGTCACTGGGAGTCGTGCCCGATCAAAAGTTCATTCAGGGCTTTAAAGAAAAATTTGATCTTGTATATACAGTCGGTGATGCAAATAAAAGTGGAAGAATCGGAGATGCTACAAAGTCGGGATTTACGCAGGCATATGGATTCAGACCGATGGAAGATCTGCTTTGCTAGAAGGGAGGAAAGCATATGTCGCTTTTTATATGTAAATGGAAAAAGGAATTTGGCAGTGATGTCAAAGAAAATATCCGCCGTGATATTTGTAATGGTTTTGGAAAACTTACGGGGATTGATCCAAAGTATTTTGCTGTTTGCTTTGAAGATTATCCGGAAGGAGATTTTTCAGATCAGGGGATTGGTGTTTTCGTTCTGCTTTATCAGACAGAAGGACGTAGTGATGCATTTAAAGATCAGGCAGTTACGATCATAACGGATGCTTTCTGCAAGTATACCGGATGGGGTCCGGAACGGATCAGTATTATGATACATGACATTTTGAAAGGCAGTATTGGAACAAAGGGTAAGATCGTAAACCGGGAAGGTGCGGCAGCAGAGGGAATTAAGTCCAATACGCTCGAACTTTGAAAACAGAAGGCAGGAGGGAATGGATATGCCGCTATTTAATATTACATGGGAACATGGTAATACACGAGAAGTAAAAGAGGCCATACGCAAAGATATCAGTCAGGATATGGGCGAACTGGCAGGAATCGCGCCGGGATTTATTGCAGTATTGTTCACAGATCTGCCGGCTGGGAACATGAGCAGCCATGGTTCTTTTACAGAGGTTTATATCTCGCAAGGACGTCCGTCACAGTTTAAGGATGCAGTGGTTAAGCTGATTACCGATGCGATTATGAAACATACGGGATGGCCGGAAGAAAAGATTCATGTAATCATTCATGACTTTAGAAAAGGAAGTATTGCCGTAGGTGGCAGAATTGTAAATCGCAGTGGTCCTGCTGCGGAAGAAGTAATGAAAGAAGAACTTAGATGAGGCAGATGAAGAGAAGAAGGATATTTTATGGATGGATAAATTTGGCTGTGCTCTGGTTTGCATATGGGGCGGTCGTGGCATCGATCACTTATGCATTTGGCGTTGTTGTTACAGATATGGCTGCAGATTTAAAGATGACAATGACGATTGCCACCGGGGCGTACACAGGGTATACGCTTGTACATGCTCTTTCAGCTCCGCTTGCAGGGAAATTTATAGATCGATATGGAACAAAGGCAAGTATGATTTTGGGACTTGGCCTGATACTGACAGGTTGTCTGGCGCTGTCTCTGTTTCCTGAAAGTGTTGTAGTCTATTATGCTTTCTGGTTTGTATTTGTCGGTTTTGGTATGAGATTTGGGACACTGATCCCAAGTCAGGTCAATATTTCAAAGTGGTTTTTTGAATACCGGGGACTTGCAATGGCAGTTCTGCTTACCGCCGGAGGAATAGGAGGATACATATTTGCACCGCTCTGTACGATCGTCAATGAAAGATATTCCTGGCGGGGAGTCTGGATGATGATTGCGGGTCTGACGGCAATCTCAATACTGCTGGTTATGGTTGTAGTCCGGGAAGAACCGGGGAAATCCGGTATGCAGGTAGATGGCGGGCAACGTGTGAAAAAGAAAAGCAAAGAGCAAGGCTCGCGCAATTTTAAAACGATGGCCCCGTGGAAGCTATGTGATGCCCGAAAAGAGGCTGCATTTTACATGCTTGTATTTCTATATTTCGCATCTTCTTATCAGTTGAGCGCGATTACGTCCCAGGGGATCAATCACCTGGCGCTTCAGGGCATAGAGCGCAGTGCAGCGGCAGGAGCAGTAGGACTGTTTGCCTTTATCAATACATTTGGAAGAATTATTGCAGGTATATTTGGTGACAGATTTGATCTAAAAAAGATTGTCGGACTGGGAGCGATTCTGTCAATTATCGGATTTGCTATGCTAATGGGAGCAGACAATATTAAAATTGCATATGGAGCACTGGTCTTATCCGGCGTAGGGTATGGTATCATTATGGTTGGCCCGCAGAATATGCTGTTGAATTACTTTGGCAGCTATGATTATGCGAATATTAATGCGTTATATGCCATGATAGCAGGTGTTTTATCGGCAATTCCAACGGTGATCATAGGCTGGTTTTTTGATATGAATGGAAATTACTATTTTGCATGGATATCAGGTATTGTGCTTATGGTAGTATCGCTTGTGATTGCAATTGTAATAAAACCTCCTAAATTCAGTTCGGAAAAGTAGAAAGATCAGAAAAAAGAAAAGAGGGAGGAGCCAGAAACCTCATTTTTTATGTTTTATTTTCATAGGCAATGTGGTGATCTGTAGATTTACACAAATATGTTTATACAACAATTTTAATGTTATTTTCATAGAGATCATGTTATAATAAACACTGATTGGTAATTTACACTATGGGGAAGATAAGGGAGAAATGAGAGATGCGTTTACTTGTAGTGGAAGATGAGAAAGATATGAACCGTATCCTTGTTAATAAGCTGGAAAAAGAAGGTTATAATGTAGATTCCTGCTTTGATGGTAATGCAGCGATAGATTATCTTACACTGGCCGATTATGACGGAGTGGTCATGGACATTATGCTTCCGGGAATGGATGGCTTTCAGGTGTTAAGGAAGCTCCGGGCGGCAGGAAAGCAGACGCCGGTATTGTTCCTGAGTGCGAAAGCGGATACAGAGGATATCGTAGAAGGACTTGATATTGGAGCCGATGATTACATGGTGAAACCCTTTGTGTTCAAAGAATTGCTGGCGCGAATCAAGGTAATGACTCGCCGCAAGCCGGAGATACAGGAAAATATTTACAGGTGCGGAGACCTGGTAATCGATTATAATACTCATGAGGTCACAAGGAACAATATCCCGATTACATTGTCACCGAAAGAGTTCGCTGTACTTCTGTATCTTGTGCGGAATAAAAATATTATTGTGACAAGAGAACAGATTGAGTCTAATATCTGGAAAGTACAGTCGGAGGGAAGTTCCAATCTAGTAGACGTCTACATCCGCTACCTGAGGAGAAAGATCGATGATGATTTTGAGGAGAAGATGATCTGTACAATACGTGGAACAGGGTATATGTTAAAATGCGAGGAGTAAGAAAGCTGTCAATCAGCAAATATATCACCGTTTACCTGGTCTTGTTGATGCTGGGATTGTCGTTTGTGATGATCTTTGTCGTGAATATTCTGGCTGATAGAGCTATCCATTCGGATATTCAGGGGATCATGACCACGGAATTGCTGGATAATAATAAAAATGTCTGTTACGAAGATGATATTCTAAAACCCGATGAGGAATTCAAGTATGTTGACGATGGAATGTACTTCCAGATATTAGGGGAGGACGGGCAGATCCTCCTCGGAGAAAGCCCTGAGAACGAAGATTTTGAAGAAGGAGAGATCAGTCAGCGGCTGAAAATAGTTGCAACACACGGCGAAGAGTATTATGTGATCTCCCGTTTGAACCGGCGGCTGACGAAGGAAATGGGACAGATTATTTATGACCGCTGTATTGTGAATAAGCAGGATCTTTCCAGTAAGTATCAGTTGCTCAAATATATTTCTTATGCCAGTATTCCGGCCTTTCTGGTGATCGTTCTGATAGCGGTCCTTGTAATGTCCAACAAGATAGCGGAGCCGATCATACAGATGTCAAAGACTGCGGAATCTGTCGGGAAAAACGGAGAATTCTCCATGCGTATGGAATACGGCGGGAAGATCGCGGAATTAAGTATATTGGCGGAAACGAACAACAGGATGCTTGAGCGTGTCGAGAATATGTTTGAGAGTCAGGAACAGTTTTCTTCAGATGTCGCCCATGAACTCAGGACGCCAATAGCAGTGCTGCTGGCACAGTGTGAATATGCAAAGGAATATGTGAATACGAAGGAAGAATTTGACGAGGCAATAGAGGTGATCTACCGTCAGGCAAATAAAACGAACGCTATCATCTCTCAGCTCCTCAATCTCAGCAGATTAAAGAGTGACAAGGTGGCGCTTGAACTGGAGGAAATAGATATTAATGAGATTATCATGTCTATCTGTGATGAAGTTGAGTTCAGGGAAAGAGATCATGTCCGTTTTGATCTGCGGCTTTCTGATGTTAAGGTAACTGCTGACATGGGCCTTATCTATATTTTGATGCAGAATCTGATCCAGAATGCGGTAAAATACAGTTCTAAGCCGGCGACGGTTCAGATTACCACAGAGTGCAAAGAGGAAAAGGTGATTGTGAGTGTTACGGATTTTGGATGTGGTATAAAGGAAGAAGACCTTCAGCACATTTTTGAACCGTTTTACCGGGTGGAAAAATCCAGAAATTCGGAGGGCTTCGGACTGGGATTGTCTCTGGCAAAGAGAATTGCCCAGATACACAGGGGGGAGTTATCTGTAAGCAGTGTGTGGGAAAAGGGAAGTACATTCACTGTAGTGTTTCCGGAGGAAGGAAGGGATTCATAATTATTTAATATTACTTTAATATTGGTTTTATAAGATGACATACTGTAAACGTAAAGACAAAAATAATATGCAATAAGGGGAAGAATATGAGTAAGAGACATAAGATTATAGCGATATTATTAGTGTTATGTATGTGCGCTTCTGTATATCCGGAGACGGTTATGGCACAGAGCATGGAGGATGTGAGTGATCAGGGAGAAGTACAGGGAGAAATACAGGAAGAAGTACAGGGAGAGAAAGAGGATAGTGATGAGAACAGATCCGGGGAGCAGGCGGATGCTGTGGATATAACTGCGAATACCGAAGACGAAGAAGCAGAGTCCGAGCTTATGGAGACGGATGACGATCCGGGACAAGGCAGATTAAGCGGAGATGTTCCGCCGGAGTTTTATGATGAGTCTGGTGATATGCGTTCGATGTCAGCAGGGCTTACGCATAATAGCAAGTTCAACGGCTATTCAAAATTCAACGGCATTGATGTCTCAAAATGGAACAAAACCATTGACTGGTCGAAGGTTAAGGCGGCAGGAATTGACTTCGCTTTTGTGAGAACCTGTTACCGCGGATATGAAGAAGGAGGATTGGCAAAAGACGAGTACGGTCCGACGAACCTTAAAAACGCCGCCGCAGCAGGGGTTAAGGTGGGAGCCTACATATTTTCACAGGCAATATCGGTAAAAGAGGCCGAAGCCGAAGCGGAATATCTGCTCAACACAGTAAAGGGATATAATATTACAATGCCGCTTGTGTTTGACTTTGAATATTATCCCGGCGGACGGCTTGAAGAGAAGAATCTTAGCAAGACAGCGCAGACGAATATCTGTCTTGCGTTTTGTAAAAAGATTCAAGCAGCCGGATATACGCCTCTTGTATATGCAAATAAGAGTATGCTTACATCTGGTCTGAATGCCTCGACCATCAGTGCAAGCTATCCGATCTGGCTGGCTCATTATACGACAAAGACAGACTATGCGGGAGATTACGACTTTTGGCAGTATTCTTCTACCGGAACAGTGTCTGGAATATCCGGAAATGTTGATATGGATATTTGGTATTTGAAACCAGGAGCTTCCGGTTCCTTTAATTCAGCTTCTGCATCTTCTTCAGGCAGTACGGTAACAGCGCCGTCCAGTACAACTCTTTCAGGTAAAGCATCATCCTATGATAAGGTGAAGCTTTCATGGAAGAAGGTCTCAGGGGCAACAGGATATATAGTGTATCGTTATGATACTTCTTCTAAATCTTACAAGAGGATTAAGAAAATAAGCAGTGCAGGTACAATATCCTATACAGATACTGGAAGAAATATGGGTAAAACTTATAAGTACAGGGTCAAAGCCTACAAAAAAGCAAACGGTCAGACCGCTTATTCTAAGGCGTCTAACACTGTCAGCGTGAAGACGGAAAGTACAATGACGGGAAAGACCAATGGGACAAGTGTTATTGTCAGGAAAGGACCGAGTACATCAAAGGGAAAACTTACAACCTTAAAGATTAATACAGGAGTTACGATTACCGGTACAAGTGGAAGCTGGTACAAGATATCAATAAAAATTAAAGGAAAGAAAACGACAGGATACATTAAAAAGACCTATATAACGATTATCAGAAAACCAACCTTGAAGGCGTCCGCGACATCGACAAGTAAGATTCAGCTGACATGGAGCAGGAGCTCCGGTGCAAGCGGATACCAGATCCAGCGCTATCATTCATCGAAAAAGAAGTATGTAACGGTAAAGACGATCAAGGCAGGTTCTACAACTTCCTACACCGATGGGGGATTGAAAAAAAACACTACTTATAAATACCGGATCCGCGCTTATAAAACCGTAAGGGGAAAAAAGATTTACAGTTATTATTGCAGTGCAAAAAGCGCAAAAACCAAAAAATAAAATTCTGAGAGGGCCAGTTTCCATAAGGAGCTGGTCCTCTGTTTGCGATCGAGAAGCCATTGACAGCAATCATGATTTCTATGTCCAGAAGCGTGATCGTACTCACATTCTGTCTGGTCATCCTGACAACAATATCCGGCGGCGTTGGGATCTGGTGGACGCCGCTGCTATCTGAGACGGTGACTTTGATTTTTACTATCACAGCATTGGTTCGATACAGATACAGGAGAAAAGCAGGATAGAGTTGTGGACCGACGGAAATCGTGATAGAAATAACAAAGTTTCTCTATTTACATTGTTACATTAATACGGTAAAATAACACTCATATGAGGTTTTCATATGAGATTTTATTAC
>CAZNXL010000083.1:0-4937 GCA_964577075.1 uncultured Dorea sp.
GACGCGGCGGAAGGCGTTACCGAGCAGGATGCCAAGATTGCGGGAATTGCCCATGAGAGGGGCAAGGGAATCGTGATCGTGGTAAATAAATGGGATGCCATCGAGAAAAATAGTAAGACGATGCGGGAGTATGAAAATGAGATACGCCGCGTCTTATCTTTCATGCCGTATGCGGAAATTGTGTATGTGTCAGCCGAGACCGGACAGCGTCTCCAGAAATTGTATGATGCGATCGATATGGTCATTGCAAATCAGACGTTTCGCGTGGCAACGGGAGTACTCAACGAGATCGTGATGGAGGCAGTTGCTATGCAGCAGCCGCCTTCAGATAAAGGGAAACGGCTAAAGCTTTACTATATTACGCAAGTATCTGTAAAGCCGCCGACCTTTGTTATCTTTGTAAATGACAGGGAGCTTATGCATTTTTCTTATACCAGATATCTTGAGAATAAGATCAGAGAGGCTTTTGGATTCAGGGGAACTTCTCTTAAATTCTTTATTCGTGAGAGAAAGGAAAAGGAACGGTAATCATGGAACGAATCATCTGTGTATTGATAGGATATGTGTTTGGCCTTTTTCAGACCGGATATATCTATGGAAAGCTTCATCACGTTGATATCAGGAAAAAGGGAAGTGGAAATGCGGGAACGACCAATGCGCTCCGTACCCTGGGATGGAAGGCGGGACTTATAACGCTTATCGGCGATGCTTTTAAGTGTGTATTTGCCGTGTTGGTGGTACGTGTGATCTTCCAGAACAGCCACGGGGACATCCTTCCGCTCCTGTCTATGTATGCAGGAATGGGAGCTGTGCTTGGACATAATTATCCATTTTATATGAAGTTTAAGGGGGGAAAGGGGATTGCTGCCACAGCAGGACTTCTCCTGAGTACGACAGAGTGGTGGATGGTTCTGATCTGCCTGGTTGTTTTTATCGTGATTGTAGCGGTTACGCGGTATGTGTCAGTAGGATCGCTGGCAGTCGTTATCATTTACCTGTTGGAGATCATCTATATGGGGCAGACTGGCTCTTATGGTATGGAAGCGAATTTCCTGTATGAGATGTATGGTATTGCGGCATTTCTTATGGTGTCAGCATTTTTTAAACATAGAGCAAATATTGGACGGTTATTAAACGGCACGGAAAATAAGATCAGTGTCGGTAAAAGTAAATAATGACAGGAGGAAAGAACTATGGCTAATGTAGGAATTATGGGAGCAGGAAGCTGGGGAACTGCTCTGGCGCTTTTGCTTCACAGCAACGGACATCAGGTAACTGTGTGGTCTGTCAATGAGGAAGAAGTGGAGCTGCTTTCTAAGGAGCGGGAGCATAAAAGCAAGCTCCCGGGAGTGAAGATTCCCGACGATATGATCTTTACGAGCAACATGGAGGAGGCGATCAGGGGAAAAGACTTTGTCGTACTTGCCGTGCCGTCGCCATATACGAGAAATACGGCACGCAACATGTGCAAGTTTGTGGCGGACGGACAGATTCTTGTAGATGTGGCAAAGGGAATTGAGGAAAGTACGCTTATGACACTTTCCCAGCAGATAGAAGAGGAGATTCCGCAGGCTGATGTGGCAGTCCTGTCAGGGCCAAGCCATGCAGAGGAAGTAGGAAGAGGGCTTCCTACAGCAGTTGTGATCGGCGCAAAGACAGAAAAGACCGCTGAGTATCTGCAAGGAATGTTCATGAATCAGGTATTCCGCGTATACACAAGCCCGGACAGACTTGGCATGGAGCTTGGAGGATCTCTGAAAAACGTAATCGCGCTTGCGGCAGGAATCTCGGATGGAATGGGATACGGAGATAATACAAAAGCCGCATTGATCACAAGAGGTATCGCGGAGATTTCGCAGCTCGGAGTGAAGATGGGCGGAGCGGCTGAAAGCTTCACAGGTCTCACCGGAATCGGGGACTTGATCGTAACATGTACCAGTGTACACAGCCGTAACCGCAAAGCCGGTTATCTTATGGGTCAGGGCAAATCCATGCAGGAGGCAATGGACGAGGTGCAGATGGTTGTAGAAGGCGTATATTCTACAAAGGCAGCAGTAAAGCTTGGGGAAAAGTACGGCGTGCCGCTTCCGATCGTGAATAAAGTAAATGAAGTGCTTTTTGAGGGGAAAGATCCGAAAGAGGCGGTGAATGAATTGATGCTCCGTGATTCCAGGGCTGAGCATACAGCAGTGGCATGGAAGGATCAATAAGCAGAAGTAAGTAAAAAAAATATATTTCATATGCGGCGGAGGATAAAAAATCTTCCGCCCTTTTCATTCAGTATTTGCGTGTCATATCTATCCGGCTTTCTGCATACATTGTATCAGCAGGTTTAAGGGGGTATCGGTATGGATACATTTCATTTATACAAAGATATACAGGCCCGGACAAACGGAGAAATATACATAGGAGTGGTAGGACCGGTGCGGACTGGAAAGTCTACATTTATTAAACGGTTCATGGATGTGCTGGTGCTCCCGCATATGGAGGATGAGCACGCAAGGGCAAGAACAAGGGATGAGCTTCCCCAATCGGCATCGGGACGCACGATCATGACAACAGAGCCTAAGTTTGTCCCGAAGGAAGCCGCCGGGGTTAAGCTCTCGGAGGATGTGGAAGTAAAGGTCAGGCTGATCGATTGTGTGGGATATATGGTAGAGGGAGCCTCCGGTCATGTGGAGGGAAACGAGGAGCGGATGGTTAAGACACCGTGGTTTGATCATGAGATCCCATTTACAAAAGCGGCAGGAATCGGCACGAGAAAAGTGATTCATGACCATGCTGCCATAGGGATCGTCGTAACGACAGACGGAAGCATCGGAGAAATAGAGAGGGAGAGATACCGGGACGCCGAAGGCCAGACGATCCGGGAGCTTCAGGCAATCGGAAAGCCTTTTGTCGTACTGGTAAATTCTATGAAGCCATACAGTGAGGATGCAAAAAGAGTAGTGTCAGAGATTGAAAAAGAGTATGGAGTAAAAGCGATCTCCGTCAACTGTGAGCAGTTAAAGGAAGATGATATTTATAAAATATTGGAAGAAGTTATGTTTGAGTTCCCGGTTTCTGAGATCCAGTTCTTTGTGCCTAAGTGGATTGAGATGCTTCCGAGAAATCATGCGATCAAGCAGGATCTTCTTGAAAATATCCGCAGTGTGATGGATCAGGTGAGTGAAGTTCGGGACGCTGCCAGGGGAATCCCTGTGCCGGAGAGTCCATACATAGAGGAAATGAAAGTGGATCATATCGGGATGGACAGCGGCTGTGTGGAGGTTCGGATCACAGTGTCAGAGAGGTTCTACTATGAGATGCTCAGTGAACTTACAGGAATGTCTATTGCAGGGCAATATGAGCTGATTGCCGCTATGAAGAACCTTTCGGAGCTCAAGGCGGAGTATGAGGATGTCAGGGACGCATTTTCCTCTGTAAAAATGAAAGGGTATGGTATGGTAAGCCCGAAGAAAGAAGAGATCACGTTAGATGAGCCGATGATCATTAAGCAGGGCAGTAAATATGGCGTAAAGATTCATTCGCAGGCGCCGTCCATCCATCTGATCCGCGCGAATATTGAGACGGAGATCGCGCCAATCGTGGGAAGTGAACAGCAGGCGCAGGATCTGATTGATTATATAAAATCAATGAATCATACGAAAGAGGGGATATGGGGAACCAATATCTTTGGAAAGTCGGTAGAAGATCTGGTACTTGACGGAATGAGAAATAAGATGTTATCAATCAATGACGAGAGCCAGGAGAAGCTTCAGGACACTATGCAGAAGATCGTAAATGACAGTAATGGTGGTATGGTGTGCATTATTATTTAGATGAAAAAGATTGTTAATAAATATATTTTTTTTGCGAGAAAAAAGTATCGGAAAACGGGGCAAAAGTTGTCCTTTTCGGTTCAAGAGCGGAAACTATCCAAGTCTTAAGGATGCAGCATCTGTAGAAGCAGCAATACTTAAAGTAATGGTGCAATGAGATCATAGAGAAAATATAGCTCGTCCTGGGTTATGTGTTGCTATTTTCCCAGACAGATGCTATAATGAACCCATTCCAGAAAAAAAGTGAGGTGAGATTATGGACGGCAGTAGTAGTAGACGAAGTATGGACAAGGCAGCTATTTTATCCAGAAGCCTTTCGGCTTTATGCCGTCTGTATTCTGACTGATCTTTGATGTAAAATAATTGCCATTGTCTGTTTCCGACTGCGCTACATCGGCGAAAGACGCGTGTAGAGTAATGTTTTTGTAAGCGGCAATGGTATTTTTTTGCCTTTTTTAAGCTGCGGGCAGTCTCTATTCCGTCTTTTCTCAGCATACGAAGAATCAAAATGAGTAAAGGAGGATGTAGGCAATGAATAAAAAAGGAATGATCAACAATGATATTGTAACAGCGGCACAGCATCCGGATTATGAGCAGGAAATTATCACCATGCTCCGAAGTATGCTTGCACCCGGACTGCTCCGGGAAAAAATCAGGGATTACCATGAAAAAGATATTGCTGAGGCAATGGAATTTCTGAAAAAGGATGAGCGTCATAAACTGTATAGCATACTTGATTCTCAGACTCTTGCCAAAGTGCTGGAGTATTCGCAGGAAAGAGATGCCTGCCTTGACGAAATGAGCATCCACAAACGTGTCGCTATTCTGTCTGATCTGGAAATTACAGACGTTGTGGAATATCTGCAGCAATTAGATAAAAATCAGCGCAATGTGCTTCTTGAATTTTTTGAGGATGATCTAAAGAAAGAAATCGCGATGTCCAGTTCTTTTGATAAAGAAGAGATCGGAAGTAAAATGACAACAAATTACATCTCGATTCATGCCGGGATCAGTGTGCGCGAGGCAATGAGGGAGCTGATCGATCAGGCGGCGGAGAACGATAATATTTCCACCATCTATGTTCTGGATGATGACAGCACTTTTTTTGGCGCCATT
>CAZNXL010000083.1:4947-7698 GCA_964577075.1 uncultured Dorea sp.
AGAAACCTTTACAATTAAAGATGCAATGCGTTCTGTTGTTAGTCAGGCTCATGAAAATGATAATATTAATACAATTTATGTAGTTAATTCAGATGGAAAATATGCCGGGGCGATTGACCTGAAAGATTTAATTATTGCAAGGGAGAGTACTTCTTTAGAAGAAATTATTATGACCTCATACCCCTATGTCTATGCCGGTGAATTAATTGAGGATTGTATTGAACGAATCCGGGATTATTCCGAGGATTCCATTCCGGTTCTGGATGAAAGCAACCGGCTCAAAGGAGTGCTGACCTCTCAGGACATGATACAGATGGTAGATGATATCATGGGAGAGGATTATGCTAAGCTGGCAGGTCTGTCTTCAGAGGAAGATCTGCAGGAACCCTTGAAAAAAAGCATTCTGAAACGCCTTCCGTGGCTCGTCGTTTTGCTTGGACTTGGCATGGTGGTCTCCGGCACGGTTGGGCTGTTTGAGAAGGTCGTAGCACATTTGACATTAATTATCTGCTTTCAGTCTCTGGTGCTTGACATGGCAGGGAATGCGGGCACTCAGTCTCTGGCTGTTACGATCCGCGTTCTGATGGATGAACACCTTACCGGAAAGCAGAAACTATTCCTGATTGCCAAAGAAGCCCGCATCGGTCTTTTGAATGGCTTTATCCTGGGTGTTTTGTCTTTTGTATTTATTGGATTTTATTTGCTTCTATTCAAGGATCAGACTTTATTGGCAGCATTTTCCATATCCGCATGTACAGGACTCTCCCTGCTGTTATCTATGGCGCTTTCCAGTATTGCGGGGACGGTGATACCGATCTTATTCAAAAAGGTAAACGTAGATCCTGCAGTGGCATCCGGACCGCTGATCACAACGATAAATGATCTGGTGGCAGTCACTTTATACTATGGATTGGCTTCTATAGTACTGATTGCTATTTTACATTTTTAAACGATATGATAGCTGACAGAAATTCACAGGCATGATACAATAGTGTAACAAATTGTTAATAAATGCTTTAGCCTGCTTTTGTTTTAATGAGTATTTAATGTGGCAATGTATATAATACAGTAAGAAATACATAAGAGGTGTGGATATGAAGAAGAACTTTATCAGCAGATTCATTGCGTTGGCAATCTGTGCTTGCTTATTTGCAGAAGGTATGATTTATTTGAATCCGTTGGAGGTTTCTGCGGAAGAGGTATCAGAGGAAAAGGCGGATGCCGTGACGCCAGAAGATGTCGGCGCGTCTGAAGAGACAGAGGAAAAGCAGGATGTTACAGAGGCAGAAGACGCAGAAGAAAGCCAGGAAGCAGATATCGAGATGACTGAGGAAGAAGAAACAGTAGATCCCGCATTATCTGAACAGCCAGCTGCGGCGGAAGACATTGACGCTAAGACAACACAGGTCTCGCTTTCAGATGAGACGAATATTTTGATTCTGTTCCGCAAGACAAAAAGCAAGGTTGTCGATGATCCGGATGACGTCAGATTTTATTATAAAGGGACAAATTTGCATCCTGTCGTAGATGTCTATCGTATTGTCAGGACTGTGAAGGACACGGAAAATCTGAAGACAGTGGAAAACGCTCTGGAAGATACCCAGGAGATCGTAAAAAAGAATAATAAAAATTATATTGTGACAACGCTGACGAAAAATACAGATTATACGATTACGTACCCGAACGAGTGTAAAAAAATGGGGAAATATGAACTCACAGTCACAGCAAAATCGGGGTCTTCTACCTATACAGGATCAAAAAAACTGTCATACGAAATCACAGCAACAGTAAAGCTTAATATGAAGACCATCCAATTAAAGAGGAAACAGTCTACAACAAAATTTAAAGTAAGCGGGCTTGTGAGCGGGGATTATGTAAAATCCTATAAGAGCAGCAACAAGAAGATATTTACAGTAGATAAAAAAGGAAAGATAAAAGCCAAAAGTAAAAGCGGAAGTGCAAAACTTACAGTAACTCTGGCAAGTGGAAAAAAAGCAACGGCGAAGGTAAAAGTGCAAAAAGGAACAGTAAAGACTACAAAGCTTACGGTCAATACTTCCAGTCTGGTTCTGCTAAAGGGCGGAAGCTATACGCTTACGACAACACGCGCACCTCTGACCACACAGCAGAAGGTTACATTTTCTTCGTCGAATAAAAAAGTTGCGACGGTGAGCAGCAAGGGAGTAATCACCGCCAGGAAAAAGGGGACTGCTAAGATCACTGTTAAGTCCGGTAGCAAGAAAAAAACGGTGAAAGTAACTGTGCAGGTCAAGACGTTTGCGAAAGGTGACACCAATGCTTTCCTGAATTCCTGCAAAAAGATTGCCAACATCATAATGACAGACGGAAATTGGATATATTATAGCGGCTCCGGAATGAAAAAGAGTTTTGCTGAGGCGCGGGACTACAGTCCCAGAAGGACAAGCTGTGCGAATTTTGTGAATTTCTGTATGCAGGAATTTGGAACGCTGGAGTCAGGAATGGCGTTTTACAGTGATGGGAATGGCAAATTAGTTTATCAAGGCAGCAGTTCGAAGAAAGCAGCTACGAAAAAGATGGTGGAAGCGAATTATGATATTATCAATATCGGTGGGAAGAAAGCTGTAAAAGCAGGCTTACAGCCGGGAGATATCTGCCTTTACAAGGGGCATACGAATGTCTATGCGGGATTGAACAGCGAAGGAGTGCCGATGTGGTATGACGGAGGAAGAAATTCAACTTCTGACGGCAAGCCGGAGAGCGGATATTTCA
>CAZNXL010000084.1:0-7645 GCA_964577075.1 uncultured Dorea sp.
TAGCGTTCCTTCAACTCCCCTTGCCCCATGCAAATCAAATGGTTTACAGGATGATAATTTTTTTCTACCTCAAAAGAAACCTGCGAATCATCCCATTCTTCGTCCTGACTGTAATCCACTATTGGTTCCGCAGAAAGCATAATGCTTTTATCTTTGCGTGCTATTATTAATTTGGCGTCGAATTCCTTCAACATTCCACAAATACCACTATATGCATCAACATATCTCGGCATCTGGTAATTCACGATATCGATTCCGCTTATTACGTTTTTCACAATGAACAGATCAGATACTCCCACCCGCTGTATGACTTCTTCCAATACCTCATTAGCGTCTCCATCGAACGTTGCATAATCCTGCCCGTTATCAGGCTCTATAATTTTTTTTTCAAGAATGCCGTGCCATGTCCGCCCCGTGTATGTTACAGTGTCGTTTTCAGTATCTACCTTTACTTTGTCAACAATTCCTCCATATTCCGAACCGTCAACATTCTCGTTTAAGCCGCCCTCCATATAAATATAATATTCTTTTTCCAGACAGTGATCTGACAAGTCCAACTTTAATTCAAAATTATTTTCATCAGCCCCAAATGCCAAATCCAGCTCGTAACTATCTATAACGCCAATATCATTCATATTGGAGACAGAATATACTAAATCCATTTAGGCTCACTCCTTCTTTCTACAAGAACCACGTCTACTCCAAATGTTCCATTCCAAGAAATTATATTTGTTCCAGTCTTGATTTGTTCAAAAATATAATGATCCCTGTCTCGATAAGTATATCTATTAACAGTTCCGCCAGTCGTTGTCACAAGATATATCTTTTTTTCTGTTGAATCAATTACAAGATATTCGCCATCTTCAATCGTGCAGTTTACCGTATACGAGTTCTCCCCAATCACTACAGTTGGATTTGTGCACAATCCATATATTCTCAGAATAAAATCACAATCAAAGTAGCTATCATTCGATATAAACCTTACTACGAGATCGCTTTGCACATAATCATACATGTAATCCTTTGGGTAACTTGTCTTGTCTGATTCATGAGTGTCTTCCGTTGGCAAGAAAATAAAAGTCGTTTCTTTTGTCCAAAATGGATACGGACAATACACCTCAATATCTAACGTTGTCCTTGCGGCAATTGTATCGGACGTTTTCGTCTCTGCTTCGATTATATAGCACCCAATGTAGTATTCACCGTAATATATGCGTCCCTGTGTTTCGTTTTTGATATCATACTCGAATGATTCATGCAACTGATCTAACGTCTGCTTCTGATCAGCTAGTTTTCCCCGTAACGTAACAGTAAGCGAATATGTTATGGCGTCTTTGTCAAATCCTTGTATTTTCGTTCCGTATCTTAGTTCCCCTGTCCGCGGCTTCCACTTATATGTCCCGAAATTTCCTTTTGTTACTCTTAATTTGTCTGTAACCAGATAATATACCTGATTGTCTGAGCTTACGTATTTAATCTCGATCAATTAAACACCACCCCGCAATTCTTTAATACACGCACAAAATCCCTATTCCCGATTGTTATGCGCATTTCATTTTCACTGTTTGCAAGAACCTTCATAATCTCGATCAGAGTATCCAGCCTTCCAACCGCCTCGCTATTTGACTTATCCCGACCGCTATTTGCAGAATATGTCATATCCGTCGCTTTGAATGGTTTTGTTGCCATTTTTTGCAGCTCGTTCGTTGCCGCTGTTACCATTGACAGATTGTCTGTAATGCCTCCTGCGAAGCCAGCATCAATCATTCTTCCAACGTAATCGCCCCATTTTGACGGGGAGTGAATCCCAAAGAAAGCAAGTATTTGTTCTTTAAAGTTTCCAATAACTCCTTTTACCGCAGTCCATAATTGAGAAGCGGCGCCTCTAAGTCCGTTTGCGATTCCTTTAATTATATTTGTCCCAACGCTTCCCCAGTTTACGTTTGAAAAAGCACTTCTGACAGACTTGATAATCTGTGGGATCTTTCCCACGAGTGTAGGGATCGCTCTTATTAATCCCGCTGCCAGTTTCCCGATAATTTCAATACCGGACTGTAATATTTGCGGAAGATGTTGCCCTATCGTAGATGTTAGGCGCGCTATCGCTTGCGCAGCGGCCGATACGATCTGTGGAAGATTATTAATAATGCCGTTTACGAGACTGAGCAATAATTGCGCCCCACTGCTAAGGATGGTTGGAAGTGCTGACAGGATCGCACTTGAAAACCTTGTCAAGAGCGTCCCCGCACTCGTAATCAATGTCGGCAAGTTTGCCATAATTCCGTTTACAAAATTTGAGAGTAGACTGACTCCCCATTCCAAAGCCATTGGCAGATAAGTTTGAATCGTTGTGCTCATTTGACTGAGCATGGTATTCATCGTTGCATACAACTGAGGCAATGCCGCCGTCATACCGGTCGTCAATTGAGGGATGAACTGCATGAGCGCCGTTACCAGTTGTGGAACCGCCGCCTGTATAAAGGTCACCAACGCCCCTGGCAATGCAGATAGTACGTTCCATATCGCCGGGAGTAGATTCCCAAGATAAGTTACTACCGTATCTGCCAATGCATTGATAGCCGGACCCACGTCCATTCCTAATGTAATTTCACCGAGTACATTTTTAAATGCGGCTTTCATAGAAGCGAAGGAGCCGGAAAGGGTAGACGCAGCTTCCTTAGCCGTGGTTCCCGTGATGCCGAGCTGTCCTTGTATCACATGGATAGCCGAGTATACATCCGACAGGTTAGAGATATCATATTTCACACCAGTGATTGCCTGTGCATCTGCAAGAAGTCTCTGCATCTCGGTTTTAGTTCCGCCATAACCGAGTTTCAGGTTATCTAACATCGTATAGTTCTGTTTTGCAAATCCTTGATAGGCATTTGTGATATCCTCCATATTGGTACCCATTTTATTGGCATTGTCCGACATATCCGTCATAGCCATGTCTGCGACGTCTGCCGCCTTTGATGTGTCGTTTCCAAGACTTGACAGCAAGCTTGCGGAAAAGCTCGTCGTAAGTTCCATGTATTCATTCGCACTCATCCCGGCGGTCTTGTATGCCTGTGCCGCATTTGCTTTTACTTTATCGGCACTGTCTTTAAACAATGTTTCAATTCCACCAAGGCTCTGTTCCAGCGCTGCACCCTCTGATATGGCGCTTGACAGTGCTTTTCCTATCGCGGCTCCGGCTATAACCCCTTTTATCATTCCAACCATTTTCCCGCCGAACGATGTGCCAGCGGACTCAGCCTCTGGGTCAATTGCTTTCTGTATGCCACCGCTTATCCCTTTGGCTGATGGAATAATCTGTACATATGCTTTTGCTAATTCTGTTGCCACTATGTCTCACCTCCCGTTAATCGTTTCCATTCATCGCTAAACTCCTTGCCAGACGTGAAAGCTACTACGCCTTTTTCCGGTTCGCCCATCATTTGAGCCAGAATAGATTTTGGTCTGTTCGTTCCGTTAACTCCGTCTTCTGATTGCAGCCAAGCGATCAGTCTCGTGTTGTCAACCACGGAAGCAAGCAGCATCTGGTCTGTGGTTGTCGCACAGCCTGACAGTCCCATCATCACCCTTGAGTCACTCCTCAACCCACATGCTAAAACCCCGGCTTTTTTACAAGACAGGGATTTGTAATCATAAATGTGATACGTCTCTGCAAAATCACATATGAGCGCATCTTCATCAAAGTTGATCATATGAGCGAGGATCAAGAGTTTTTTCCATCGTTACACCCGTATAGGATCTGTGTGATTTCTTCAATCATTCTAACGGCCGGAACCCTTCCATTGTCATTCCTTAAGTGTTCTTTTAAGGCATTTAACTGTTCTTCTCCAAGTATCTGACGCGCCGCCCTGGTAATTAGGGAGTTGTTCCCATTGTCGATATCACACAAGGTTTCGAGAAGTTCATAGTCATCTAAGACCTCATCATCAATTTCATATTCAAAGCCGCTTTCCGTTTTTCCAGTAGTCATATTTTCCCTCTACTTTCCTTGATTTTGAATGTATTCATAATGTGTTTGTCCATCATCGTCCGGAACCGCCGTAATTGTAATCTCGTATCCTATGGCCTCTTCGTCCTTATAGACAATATCCGAGATTTCTGAAATGCTTGCGCTCGGAATGACCAGCCTTTTCGCTGCCTTTTTTAAGATCATGTCTATAACCCACGAAGAAGCTTCCGCTTCATCGCTGTTTACTTTAACTGCGATCCCCTCTTCAAGAGTTCCTGATACATTATTTTCTCCGTATACAGTCTTCAGGACGTCAACATTCAGGACCTCGATTAACTTGAATTTGAATTGATCTTCTTTGCTCGTCTGGAGAGTCAAAACCGTATCTCCTCCCCACGCTTGCTGTGAATCTGTCTCTTGACTGTTCGAGTTTGTCACTCCATCATCAGAACAATATCCCAGCGCTACAAAAGCCGAATCCAATTCTGATGTTACATCCGTAGGAAGTGCCGTTCCTACAGGCGCTCTAAATATTGCGCCGCCAATTTTGGGTTTGCCTGCACTTACATTTGAAGCATCATTTGCCATGTTTTTCTCCTCTCTTTCTAATAATAAACAATGTCGAATACCGCTTGATAACGATATTTCTTTTTCTCAGCATCTGTATAGTTGTAATCACTGTTTAAACTACACTTACAGACATCGTTCAACTCAATACTTTGTTCCATAATTTCTTTTATTCTCTCATTCAACAGGGACGCCTTATAAAGAGACGTAGAAAAAGACTGGATAGCAAGAGTGGCGCTTTTAATGTGGTTTTCTTCACTACTTCCAGTCTTTTCAATCAATACATATTCCGTAGGCATTTCGGATTCTTCTTCCATGTATGCCCGGATTCCTGCATCATTCAAGAAATCTAAAATAATCTTTTCAATCATTTGTTCCCAAGCCCCTTTAACAGTCCGTTGTTTCCATCATCTCCACGAACAATTGCAACTGCCCTGGTCTGAGCAACGTACTCCTTTACCTCTCTGCCAGAAGAACCGGCTATTTTGTGTGCGTGTTGGCTCAAAATTTCCTGCATTTCTGGTGATTTCAGCAATTCTCCAACGCCACTTCTGTTTAGCTCTATTCTGACTTTACTCATATTTTGCCACCATCCATTTTTGGTTCCATTTGAGGGGAATGTTTTGGTCAATGCCTTGCTGCGGAAATCCAATCACTTTCCATGTATCTCCGAAAAATTCAACCTTCTGGTCTTTCCAGATGTGAGTGTCTCCTTTTGGAATTGCAAGATTATACACCGCTTTCTTCCCTGTCAGGTTCAGCATATCGGCAATCTCCGTTGTTGATGCGGGGGCAACTAAAACGTTTTCAACGTCCGTTCTGTTTTCCTCATAGACTGCATGATTAAATTCGTCCTTTCCGGTCTCGACCTGATTAATCAGCGTTACCGTTATTCCCTTTATCATCGCCATATAACTCTATCCCCCCATATCTCTGTCTCCGAAGTCCAAGCCTTGCAAGCTCCGACTTTTTAATAAATAGTCCGCCGCCCGGAACCAGGTATGTTCCTGTCACAGAATATCCCAAAGCTGATTGTGACATCTGCGTCATTGGTTCTGCATCCGTGGATGTCATGAGCGTCCTTGCTACAACATCCACAGTTACAGATTTCGCTACATTTGCCAGATATGGTTTTGCCTGGATCATCTCATCAAGATCTTTACCAACTTTATCAGCCTCCACCCGTAAGGAATCTGACACGACTGTAAGAAGTTCTTCAGCCCTTTCTGTTTCCTCGGGTTTTAAGGTCCTCCAGATCGCATTAATGTCTTCTATCGTTGCGAACGTCTCCATCTTTAACACCAGCCTTTTTCTTCGGCGCTTTTGGAGAAAGCTTTACCTCCTCCCAAAGTTCTCCGGATAATCTGCTTTCGATATCGATTACTGTTCCCGTCTTTTTATTCCGATACTTCATGCTCCTTCTCCTTTATCTCATGATTCCTGCACCTCTTGTATCCTAGCCTGCTTCTTCTACGATTCTTGAGAAGTATTCAGGCGCTAAAATTCCCCATCCCAAGTATACTTCTGCCCTGATGTACACTTGATTGTATCCCTTTAAGTCCTTTCCGGAATTATCCGGATCGCCATACTTAATAATTTCCATTGGGATGTCTTTAGAAAATCCCCATTTGAACGCATTCTGGAAATCTCCTACGATCGCATGGTCTTTTACAGTTGCATTATATACCGTCTTATTTACGCTTACTGCCATACCGCCAAGGCTTGCCGGTGACGCTCCAAACCGGAACTCCGGATACTGACGTACCCCATTCTCTTTCACGGTTGCCATATCCGCTCCGAAAGTATTTGACAGCGCCATTCCCGTAACATCTCCATCACTCCCCTGCACGACTGCAATTGCCGCATCCAGATTTGTATCTGGAGATCCCTGCGTATAAGTAACCGTCTGAGTTACCTTGCTGTCAAAATGATTTTCTCCCACGACTGCCGATGCTGTGCTCGTCCTTGGATTGATTCCATGAAATGCCGCAAGATCAAGTCCTTTTGCAACCTTTTTCGCAAATCCATCATTAAACGCCGTGAGGATGTCGATCTGTTTCTCTTCCGTCGCATATAAAAATTCATCTGACACTCTTGCTCCATATTCGAACTTAATCGGTACGATTTTGACCGGTTCCACGGTAATACCGCCCTCTGATTTCTTTCCATTCTCTGCCACGATATCAATTTCATTATCCATCGTAAAAACGAATTCCTTCATTCCGTTGAATGGGATCGGGGTCTGTCCAGACAATGATACTAATGAGGATGTCCCCTTTACCTTGCTGATTAAATCCGTTACCAATACCGGATCAAATAAATTACCTTTTTCTGTTGCCATGTTCTTATTCTCCTTTCAAATTATCTAACATTTTTTTCATAGCCGTCTTTTTACCATCTTTGTTGCCATTGGGTTCCGGATCATAGTCCGGATACGGGTTTCCCTTTTTCAGGAATGTTGCTAATATCCTCGCATCTTTTTTCATATCCTCTTCTGTCTCCCCGGAAATCCTTCCGGCAAGTTCATACGGGATGCCCTCATCCATTGCAATCTGAACCTTTTTCTCTTTTGACTGATAGCTTTTAATGACCTTGTCTTTTGCTTCTGCCAGCTCCGGTGAAAGATAATCCTTGTACTTTTCCTGTACGTCTTCCGCAGAAAGATATCCCTCATATTTCTGCTTCACATCTTCTGGGGATAAGAATCCTTCATACTTTTTTTCTATAGTCTTCCTCTCCCTTTCCAATCGGTCCTTAATAGCAGTGTCAAAATCCTCCTGTGTTGTAATCGGCTTGAATTCGCTCATTTTTTTGCTCCTTTCTCCCACTTAACCCGGTGGTATCGGTATTTTTATATCAAAAAAACACCCTTTCGGATGCTCTCCTAATATCTTGCTATCTGCTTCTTCTTTTCTTTATTTCCCGCACATTTCCAATATGATAATATAACGGAATCTAAAAGGGATATCTCTACCCCTTCTTTGATTGACTTATACCCGAACCCTCCATTTGTCCCTATCGCTCTTTTTTCACAATTACTTGCCGCCTGAGTTAAAGATGGCTGGTTCGCATGACAGATGTTGTTTTGGAATAAACCTTGCTCAAATGTTGCGT